>DATLWP010000158.1:0-37814 GCA_035576265.1 Candidatus Polarisedimenticolia bacterium | reverse complement strand
GGGCGGCATCGAGGTCGCGGGCAAGGCGAACGGGATACGTGCTCTCGACGATGTCTGGACATTCGCTCGAGGACGTGGCGAAAGCGTCCGCGGGGCCGCTGTGGTATCAGCTCTATCTCGTCGGCGGACGCGCGGCGGGCGAGGCTGCCATTGAACGCGCGCGGGCCGCCGGGTTCACGGCGCTGGTGCTGACGATCGATACGGCAACTTTTGGGATGCGCGAGCGCGACATTCGAAACGGCGCCGCCGTGCTGCTGGGTAAAAACAAATTGGCGGCGATTCCCTTCTTGCCGCAATTGCTGGCGCATCCCGGATGGCTCGCAAGCTTTCTGCTCGACGGAGGGATGCTCGAGCTGCCAAATATCGTGGTACCGGGTCGAGGACCGCTGCCGCTTTCCGAGGCACACGCGGGGCTGGCGCGGTCAGTGGTGACCTGGGAGGATTTCGGCTGGCTGCGGAAAGCGTGGCCAGGACCGATTGTGGTGAAGGGCGTGTTGACGGGCGACGACGCGCGGCGATCTCTCGATGAAGGTGCGACAGCGGTGATCGTCTCGAACCACGGGGGACGCCAGCTCGACGGCGTGGCCGCTTCGCTGCGCGCGCTTCCGGAAGTGGTGGCAGCCGTCAATGGGCGCGCAGAAATCCTGATGGACGGGGGCATCCGCCGCGGCGCCGACATCGTGAAAGCGATCTGCCTGGGGGCGCGCGCCGTGCTGGTCGGGCGGGCCTATGTGTACGGGCTCGGCGCCGCAGGCGAAGCTGGCGTGGCAAGGGCGCTCGAAATCTTGCGGGCGGATCTGGAGCGCACCTTGACGCTCCTGGGATGCCCATCGATCGCGGAGCTGAACCCCTGCTACGTGGACGCTCCGGCCAGTTGGCGACCAAACCCGTCCTAGCGCTCAGCCCTCCTTTGTCACGCTGCGCTGCAGGTGTCAGCCACTCCCACCCAACCGGTGTTGGCGCACGGTCGAAGAAATCGGCCGGACGGTCAAGCTGAATTTCAAGCGTCGTAGAGCATCTTCGGTTCGACCATTTTGCCGGGATTCATCCTGTTGTCGGGGTCGAGTGCATTCTTGATGGCGCGCATCACGTCGACCCCCGAGCCATGTTCGGCGGAGAGGTATTTCTGCCTGCCGCAACCGATGCCGTGCTCGCCGGTGGACGTGCCGCCCATTTCGAGAGCGCGGCGAATAATTTTCTCTTCGAACCGAAGGGCCTCGGCGTGCTCGGCGGGATTCTTCGGATCGAGGATGAAAGCCATGTGGAAATTGCCGTCGCCGACGTGCCCAACGACGGTAGTGGGAAAGGGCGCGGACGCGACGTCTTTTTTCGATTCGACGATGCAATCCGCGAGGCGCGAAATCGGGACGCAAATATCGGTGGTAAACAACTGGGCGCCGGGGCGAATCGCCAGCGTGGCGAAATAGGTGTTGTGACGCATCTGCCATAGGGTTTCGCGCTCTTCCGGCGTCGTAAACCACTGGAACCCGCGTCCGCGATGTTCTTCGGCAATTTTCTGCACGGTTCCGGCCTGCTCGTTGACGGCGCGAATGCTGTCGCCGTGGAATTCGAAGAATAGAATGGGAGCAACGGGATAGTTCGTCTTCGAATAACGATTGCAAGCGTCGATTTGCGCTTCGTCCATCAGCTCGATCCGCGCCACGGCCACGCCGAGTTGAATGGTCGCGATGGCGGTCTCAACGGCGTCGCGTATGGTCTCGAAGGCACAGCTGGCTGCCGCGACGGCCTCGGGCAGGGGGTGCAGTCGCAGAGTCACCTCGGTGATGACGCCGAGGGTGCCTTCCGCGCCGACGAACAGGTGAGTTAGGTCGTAACCGGCCGCGGACTTGCGCGCGCGCGAGCCGGTGTGGATCACGCGGCCGTCGGCTAGCACGACCTTCAAGGCCATCACGTTTTCGCGCATCGTGCCGTATCGCACGGCCGTAGTGCCCGAGGCGCGCGTCGACGACATTCCGCCGATGGTGGCGTCGGCGCCCGGGTCGATGAAGAACGTAAAGCCCGTGTTGGACAACGCCTGATTGAGCTGCTTGCGTGACACGCCCGCTTCCAACGTCGCCTGCAGGTCTTCGGGGCTGATCCGGAGAATGCGGTTCATTTCGCGCATGTCGAGCGTGATCCCGCCGTAAATTGCGTTTACCTGCGCCTCCATCGAGGTGCCGGCACCGAACGGAATCACCGGCACCTGATACTTCGCGCTGATCTTCAAAATCTGGCTGACCTCCTCGGTCGAGTGCGGGAAGCAGACAACATCGGGCACGGCGGGCGGATGGTAGGATTCGCCATGGCTGTGGTGCTCTCGCACGGCCTCCGCGGTGGTAGCACGGCGATCGAGCAACGACCTCAACTCGTTGACGGCTCCTTCCAGCCGTTCGCGGGTCGGCGGAGTGAATTTTGCGCTGGCCATGAAGGCACCTTTCTCTCAATTAGAATTCCCTGCAGCTCACAGACTCGATAGCCGCACGGGAAAAGCCGGAAGCCAAGTCAATATAACATCAAGTGGGGTCCTCGATTCGCGGATGGAAGTTCGAGTATGAATCCACAGGCGACGCCATGAAGCGGAGCGAGCGGCCAGCCTCGGTCAATGTCGCTTCGGCGATCCTGTTGTTCGCGAGATTCAGCCCTGGGAAAACCTCGGCGGGTGCATCTCGGGAAAGGGCGGGCCGGAAGCCCTGCGTCAAAAGTGGACCGTGACGTCGTACGCTGCCACGGAACCGTCGCTGGCGAATACGGGCTCGATGTGCTGTAGTTGAAACGTGCGGCCTTTGAGCGCATCGACGCTGCGGCCGAGAACGTCGTGGATCCGCCGCTCGAGTTCCGGAGACCACTTGGTCGCGCGCTTGTCCTGTGGAAGTGACGCCGCATCGATGCGATACGTCCATGCCTGAGTGGCGGAATCTTCCGAGATGAGCTCCACGCCGACAGTCGCGAATGCGTGCGACTTCGGCTGATCATGAAACCATCCCCGCGGCGCGAGCAGAACAAACGCAACGATGGCGATGACCATCAGGTCGTACTGCCACGTCATGCGTTCGTAGGACCAGAAAATCGTGCGGACCAATCCTCGCCAGAACGTGCGCATCTCAGTGGGCTGCCGAGCCGTTAACGACCATCCCATCGCGCATGTGCAAGACGCGGTTTCCATAGGTGGCCGCATCCGGATTGTGCGTAATCATCACGATGGTCTGGCCGAGATCCTTGTTGAGCTGGCGGAGAAGCGCGAGAACGCTTTCGGAGCTCTTGGTATCCAGGTTCCCCGTCGGCTCGTCGGCCAGGACGATCTTCGGCTCGCTGATGATTGCGCGCGCCAGAGCCACGCGCTGTTGCTCTCCCCCGGAAAGCTCCGACGGCTTGTGGTGGAGGCGGTCGGTCAGGCCGAGCAGATTGGCGACGACTTCGAAGCGGTGTGGGTCGAAGCCGTTCCCGTGGATATGCTGTGCGAGCGCGATGTTGTGATAGGCGTCGAGCGTCGGCAAGAGATTGAACCTCTGGAAGACGAAGCCCACTTTGTGGCGGCGCAGCAGGGTTCGCGCGGCGTCCGTCATGGTCGTCAGATCGTTGCCATCGAGCAGCACATGCCCGCTGGTGGCTTGCGCCAAGCCTCCGATCACGTGCAGGAGCGTCGATTTCCCGCAGCCAGACGGCCCCATGATCGATACGAACTCGCCCGGAAAGACCTCGACGTTGACGCCGCGCAGCGCCGGCACGTCCAGCCTGCCACTGCGATAAACTTTCCACAAATTTTCGGTCTTAAGTATCGGCTCCAACACCGGCTCCTGCGCGAGCACCCATGCCTTTGAGGGCAGAAATATTCTAGTCGTGTTTGCCTGTTCTGCCTAGTGCAGTTCGGACTTCGACGGCCCTATCTGCATCGATCGGTTACAGTTTTGTCGCGGGGTGAATGCATGCAGCAGATCATTCGTAGGCGAGGGCTTCGACCGGGTCCCGGCGGCTGGCGAGCCATGCCGGATAGGAGGCACCCAGCAGACCACCGAGCACGGCGATTAACCCGGCCAGAACGATCCACTTCGGCGTAATCAGGATTGTAAGCGACGGGAAGACGTCCAAAAAGACGGCGCGCATCAGGTAGCTCAGCCCTACGCCGGCTCCAACGCCTGCCGCGCAGAGAAGCGTTGTCTCGCTCATCACGATCTTCACGATGTAGCCCTTCGACGCGCCGAGCGATTTCAGCACGCCGATCTCGCGGGTGCGCTCGATGATCGTGGTGTACATGGAGAGGAAAATCACGAGGAATCCAATCGCGACTGCGATGCCGATCATGACGTTGATGAACACGTTCAGGCCGGGCAAGTTGGACGACGTCATGAGAGAGATGTAGTCCTTGAGCGGGCGGATTTCATAGCGCGGCAGCAGCCCGCGAATCTCGTCTGTCACGGCCGCCGTGTGATCCGAGCGATCGCACTTGATGAAGAACACCGAGGCTTTGTCATGCGAGCCGGACATTTCCTGCAACGTGGACATCAAGACGAAAAGCCGCGCGCCCTTTCCGTGCTCCACGATGCCGGCGACGCGGAAATCGTGCTCCAGGATGTGAAGCTTCTGCCCGACCTTTACGTCCTTCGCCCGCGCATAGACATCGTCCACCAGAATGTCGTTGGGGTCTTGCAGGTCATGCCCGTCATGCAGCACAAACCCGCCCGAGACGGCGCGGAAACTGTCCGGTTGTATCCCGTAAACGATATCGAGCCCGTTGACGGAATTAAATTGCACAAGCACGGGCGCGACGGCTTGGACGTACTCCAGCTCCAGCAGTTTGTCGGCGATGCTGATCGGCATCGGGGCGCCGCTGAACGCCATGAAGACGGATGCCGAAGGAGGCTGCACCATGATGTCGGCGCCGACGCCCTCCGTGCGCTTGGCGACATCGCTCAGCAAGCCGCTGGTGAGTCCGACTACGATAATGACCAGCGTGACTTCCACCGCAACGGCGATTACGGTAATCACCGTGCGCATGGGCCGATGAAGGGCATTCCGCACGATCATGTGCCCGATCACGGGTTTTTCTCCTGGGACTCTTCACCCACGCGCACGAGTTCGGTTCCGGGCGGCTGTTGCAACACGAACCGGTCGCTGGGAACGGGCACGTTGAGCGTCAACTTGGTGATGCCGATCTGAAGCTTGTAATCATTGTCCGGCCGGGAAAGTGAAATCTGGCGGGGATAAGTGACGGTCCCGAATGTATCCCAACCGCCGTATCGAACGTCCGAGGCGATCTTGCCTCCGGGATCGTATGTCTCCAGGCGCGCGACATTCAGATCCGCGCGGTCGTACCAGATCTTGCTCGCAATCTCCCAGTCCTGAGGTGCCGTGGCATCCGTACTCATGTCCCCGGAAGTCCGCACGACTGTCAGGACGTAATAGGCCGCCGCGCCATCCGACTCCTCCTCGAAAAGCACGGGAGCTCGCGATGGGATCACCGTCCAGAAAATCGCATCGGTCAAATGTTGCGGTCGAAGGTTCTCGATCGGCTTGGCTGACGGTCGTTCGAGAACCGTCGGCCCCTCGATGAATTTGTTTCGCGAGGGAATAAAGATGTGAAATGTTTGTCCGTCGCTCACCATGTCGAAGATATTCGTGCCGACCACGGGCGCCTGCCCGATCACTCGAATGCTCGCGGGCCTCTGCGCGAGGATGAATCCATTGACCTCGTGATACTGTTCGATCACACCAGTGTAGGCAGACCCTGCCGTGAGTTGCATCGTCACAGCAGCATTCAGTGATGTGACCGACTCCGCCTGTCGATCATATCGCGCGACTAGTTCCTGCTTCGTGGCGGACTGTAACGGCGCCAGCCTCTGCGACGGCTTCACGACCGTCTTACGGCTTACCGCACAGCCCGCAGCGAAGACCGCCACAAGCGCCACAAACGCCGCCGGAAGAGAGTTACGGAGCCGCAGTTTGTCCTGAATCAGAAGCACAAACCAGCAAATTTAGCAGCCAGCCTCCGAGGTGTCAACGACGGCTCCCCTAGCAGGTTCGGAAGTTCGAGGCGAAATCTCACGCCTGGCCAGAGGTCGAGTTCATCTCACAGCGGAGACGGGCGGCACGCGAAGATGCTTCGCGCCCTGGCGTTACTGTACGGTTGAAGGCGCCTGTCCCGGGAGCGGCGAGGCATGGTGAGCAACGAGAAGCCAACGGCCCTCGCGCTGGACGAAGATATTCGTGGCCTGCACGGTCGCTTCGTCGAAACCATCTGCAAACGCGGTCGTGATGCGGGCGGTACAGGCGACCCAGCCGACCTCGCCTTCCACACGGGCCCAGACGCCGCTGACTGCCACCCGGACGCGCTTGAGATTCGTGAAGATTCGCGCCCATCGCTCCCGTATTTCCTCCCATCCCAGGAGGAGTTCCCAGCCGGGTTGCACCAATTCCACGGCGTCGTCATGCGCCCAGACCGCCTCCATTTCCGCCATTTGGAGCGATTCGAATGCGGCGTAGAAACGCTGGTTTGCGATGCAGATCGCTTCTACCGGAGACTGACTCTCCCCCAGAGTGTGCTTGGACATAACAATAGAGACGGATAGATGGAGGCCGGCGATCCAAGGCTGCGTTTGGGCGGCCAAGCCCGCGGGTATCCGAGCGGCATTATATCCGAATACGCAAGGCGATAGAGCGCTTCGTCGCCATCAGGCGCCTCGCATTCGTATTGTCGACCAATGGATGGTTCGTAGCGATCAAGGTGCCGAAGGCACCAGCGGGTCTTCCGACGTGGCCATCGCGCCATGGTTGTCGGCGGCATGCACCTTGCCCGCGGCGTCGAGAAGGAACGAGCGCCGACCCGTCTTGCCGTAATCGTCTGGCATAGCGGCAAGTTCAAAAGCCACACTGTCCCCTTCTGCAGCAGGGACAATGCGGTAACGGAATCGATAGCCGCCCTCGCTTCCGGCAGCGAGGTGCTCGTTCACGAGCGACGCCAATTCCGGCGAAATTTGATCCTTGGGCGCGGGACCGAGCTGCGCAAGCGATTCCGGCAGCTTGCCGTAGGCACGACGATAGGTTTCGACCGCCTCGGAAAGCGTGCGCAAGTTTGCGATCGCGGATTCTTCGCGCGCCGCGACTTCTCCCTCGGCCCATTGCTTCGAAAGCTGCGGCACGTCCAGCAGCACCAGGCCGAGAGAAAGCAAGCGCCACTCTCCTCCCTCGCGAACCAGGCCGAATTCCGTCTGCTGGGCATCGACAACGGTGACCGGTATGAATGCGAGATTCTCGCGGGTGCGAGCGTCGCCGAAGCGAAATTCGGCGGTCCCGCCCTGAGACATGCAACGTAGAACCGTGTGATTTTGCAGGTCAGAGGAAAGCAGGGGCCTGCCGGACCCGTCCGCGAGCGAAAATCTCTTCAGGAATGCCGCTCTTTGCGCTTCTGGAAGCGCGCGAAATGCCGCGGCGTTGTCGGCGGTCAGATAGTTCGAGAATTGCGTTGCGTTGCCGCGGCATGCAGCAGTCAGCGCGGCCGCCAGCGTGGAAGCTGGGTCGGAATCGCGAGCCTGTGGCGCAGCGGCGCTCGCCGGGACGGCCAAGGCCATGGCAATGGCCGTGGCGGCGGCCGCAGACAAGATGAAAAGCGACCTCATGGATTTTCGGATTTCACTTCTGCAAGGATGGTTGTCAGGTTCTGCGTGAACTTGGACCGCGGCATCACGTTTGGGCAGCCGGCCGCGCGGGCGTGTTCGGCGAGCTCAGTCTGCACGTGCGAAAGAAAACCGATGAGCGGAATTTCGTGACCGCTCGCCTGCACCCGCTCGATCGCTTCGATCGAATTCGCGCGCGCGTTCAAGTCCACCACAACCAGCTTCGGGATACTCCTCGCGATTTCGGACGCCAGCGCATCCGGCGTCGTACAAGTGCGCAACTCGACGCCGACTTGCCTGGCTGTCTCGACGAGTTTCGCTTGAAAGAACAAGTCATCTACCAGCGCCACGACCTGAGCCATCCGCGACATCTCCTTCTTTGCCGTGTACCACGCAAGCAGAGGCGGCGCAAGCGTGTCATCGAAACCGGCATCGCTCGGCTCGCCCTATTCCGTAACGTGGCGGACGCACCGCGAACGAGCCATCGCTTCGCCAGCGACCTCGCCGGGGACAGGCCCATTGCTTTTCGATGGGACGCAAGCGGACGGCGCGGAGATTAGTGGTCGGATTCTTCCTGCGCGCCGACGCTCACGTCCGGCACGTCGCCCGCGCGGCCTTTCACGCGATCGTAGACACTGTAGTGGCAAGTGGAGCCGATCGCTTCGTTGTAATAAGTCGGCACCCCGAGGGCTGTGCGCAATTCCTCGTTGAAGCGGCGCAAGTTCCCGAGCTGGCTCACCCGGATTGGATACTTGTGTCCTTCATGGGTCAGCAGGAACTTTTGATAGCCGGCATCCCAGAGGTGCGTGAACTGTCCCTGAAGCATAACCGAGGGAATGACCGTCATCTGATAGCGACCTTGCGGAGACTTGCGTAACTCCGCGCCGCAGCCATACTTCTCGATGCGCACGACTCCGCCTGAGCTGCGCACCAGAAAACCTTTCGCGGAGAGGGACTCGATTTGGGACTGGTCGAAAAGCTTGTTGACGTACCACATGGACTCTCAGGATATGAATTCCGGCCCGTACGTGTAAAGCAAAAAATCCGCGTCCACGCCTTGGGTGCGCTCATCCAACCGTCGCATGGGCGGAGGCTCCAGGAACGGCCCTGACTCGTCCATTGAACGATACTCACAGTCTGCTAAACTGATTGAAATTAGTGGAATACGGGGAGACACCTTGGTCGGCGGGGCCGCAGCCTCTCTTTATTCGCTCTCGATGGCAGGCAACGCGAAGACTACTTAGAGGCACAGGTAGAACCCAATTGACAGCGTTCAACAGACCAGCGGCATCCGCGGATCGATTGCCCGCGGGCGTTCGCGTGGGTGAGAAGCTTCTTGAGCGCATCGGCAATACGCCGCTCCTCACGCTGAAACCGATCGGCGCCGAATTCCCGAACGTCACCATCTGCGCCAAGGCCGAGTGGTTCAATCCGGGCGGCTCGGTGAAGGACCGTGCGGCCTATTCCATGATCCGCGAGGGCGAACGCTGCGGCGATCTTCGGCCCGGGAAAAGGATCTTGGATGCGACCAGCGGAAACACGGGTATCGCGTACGCCATGATCGGCGCGGCGCTGGGCTATGGCGTGAAGCTTTGCGTCCCCTCGAGCGCCTCTCCGGAGCGCAAACAGATTCTGCAAGCATACGGCGCCGAAATCGTATACACGCCTGGCGGCGAGGGAACCGATGGAGCGATCCGTCGCGTCCGCGAAATCTACGACGCGGAGACGGAGAAATATTTTTATCCAAACCAATACGGCAACCCGGCCAACCCCGCGGCGCATTACTCGACGACTGCGCCGGAAATCTGGCAGCAGACTCAGGGGCAGATCACGCATTTTGTGGCGGGCCTGGGCACCAGCGGAACATTCGTTGGCACCACACGGCGTCTCAAGGAACTCAATCCGGGAATCCGCTGCATCAGCGTGCAGCCCGACTCCGGCTTCCACGGTCTTGAGGGGCTGAAACACATGGCCACGGCCATCATCCCGTCCATCTACGATGCGAGCCTGGCCGATGAAGATCTTCTCGTCCGTACGGAGGATGCACAGCGCACGGTGAAACGCCTCGCCCAGGAAGCAGGCATCCTGATCGGCGTCAGCGCCGGAGCCGCGCTCTGGGCATGCCTGGACGTGGCGCGGCGCTTACCGCCGGAAGAGCCTGCCGTGATCGTGACCGTGTTTCCCGATTCGGGCGAAAGGTATCTCAGCGAGCGGTTCTGGACGGAGGAATGAATCCGGTGGAGCTTGAAATTCAAAATGAGACGCTTCGCCAGATTCATGCTCACGGCGCCGAAACGTATCCACACGAATGCTGCGGCGCGCTGCTCGGCCGCGATGCCGACGGCTCGCGGCGGGTAATCGACTTGTTGCCGCTCACCAATCGCCGCGACGACTCGCCCCGCAACCGGTTTGAGGTGACGCCGGATGACGTCCGCTTCGCCGAGAAAGTGGCACGCCAGAAACAACTCGAACTGATCGGATGGTACCATTCCCATCCGGACGCCCCGGCGCGCCCAAGCGAATACGACCGCGATCACGCTTGGCCGTGGTACAGCTATGTCATCGTGAGCGTGCAGAACGGCGAGCCTCGCGACACGGCTTCCTGGCGACTTCGCGACGACCGTTCGCGGTATGATCCCGAGAAGATCGAATTCACGGAGCAGCGGGCGGGCATCTAACAGATCGGCAGCAACGGGAGTTTCGACCCATGGCGCACGGAAAGGCCGCTGCAACGGAGCGCGTGAACACGGAGGAAGGCTGATGGCGGTCAAGGTAATCATCCCGACCCCGCTGCGCGCCTACGCGGGCAAGCACGAGAGCGTCGAGGTGCAAGCAGCAACGGTGGCGGAGGCGCTCGCCCGGCTGACCGGCCGGTTCGAGGAGTTGAAAAAGCACCTTTACGCCGATGACGGCCGCCTGCGCAGCTTTGTGAACATCTACGTGAACGACGAGGATATCCGCTACCTGCAAAAGGATCAGACGCGCTTGCGCGAAGGCGACACGATTAGCATCGTGCCTTCGATTGCCGGCGGGGCGCCCGACTGACCGAGTATTCGAACGGGAGAATTTTTCGATGGCCACAAAATCGGGCATTTCCGCAGGGCGTGCGGCTGGCAACGCGCTCTCGGGACTTTCCAAGGAAGAGGTGCTGCGCTACAGCCGCCACCTCATCATGCCCGAAGTGGGCATGGAGGGGCAGCTCAAGCTCAAGCAAGCCAAGGTGCTTTGCATCGGCACCGGCGGACTCGGTGCGCCGCTCGGCCTTTATCTCGCGGCCGCCGGCGTAGGCCGGATCGGAGTGGTGGATTTTGATTCCGTCGATTACACGAACCTGCAGCGGCAGGTCTTGTTCGGCACGAGCGACGTCGGACAACCGAAGATCGAAGCGGCTGCGCGACGCCTCCGCGATCTCAATCCCGAAATTCAAATCGATACGTTCGAGACGCGCCTGACGAGCGAAAACGCGCTTGACGTCTTCAAAGACTACGACGTTATTGTGGACGGCACGGATAATTTCCCCACGCGCTATCTCGTGAACGATGCGTGCGTCCTGTTGGCCAAACCCAATGTCTACGGCTCGATTTTCCGCTTCGAGGGCCAAATTACAGTCTTCGGCTACCCAGGCGGGCCTTGCTACCGTTGCCTCTATCCCGAGCCGCCTCCGCCGGGACTTGTGCCTTCCTGCGCGGAGGGCGGAGTTCTGGGCGTGCTGCCAGGGATCGTCGGCACGATTCAGGCAGCTGAAACGCTCAAGCTCATCATCGGCAGGGGCGAATCATTGATCGGACGCCTGTTGCTGTTTGACGCTCTGGGAATGCGCTTCCGCGAATTGAAGTTGCGCAAGAATCCGGAGTGCCCCGTGTGCGGCGAGCATCGCACCGTCACCAAACTGATTGACTATGATCAATTCTGCGGTATCCGAGGAGAAGAAGCAGCGATGACCACTGCGAACGTTCCTGAAATCACGCCTCGCGAGCTGAAGCTGCGGCTCGATCGCGGCGACGATCTCTTTATTCTCGATGTGCGCGAGATGCACGAATACCAGATCTGCAACCTGCGGGGCCATTTGATTCCCCTCGGCGAACTTTCGCGGCGCGTGCATGAACTCGATAGCTCGCGCGAGATTGTCGCCCATTGCCGCAGCGGCAAGCGCTCCGCCGACGCGGTGGAATTCCTGCGCAAGGCCGGCTTCCGCAAGATATGGAACTTGAAAGGTGGTATTCTCGCTTGGTCGGATGAAGTCGACTCAACCGTTCCAAAGTACTGAGTTGGCTGAGTCCCAGCTGCAGAGCGAGTTTGAGTTTGCCATGCCCATTTCCCACATTCCATCGGAGGATTGAATGGCCACCACTACAATTACTGTTCGCAACGACGGCTCCCTGAGAGTCGAAGGAGATTTCGAAATCGTCGATCAGGATGGCAAAGTGTTCGGCCTCGGCGGCCGGACGAAGGTGGGTCTCTGCCGCTGCGGACACTCGGAGACAAAACCCTTCTGTGATGGCAGCCACAAGAAGATGAACTTCCAGAGCACCGTCCAGGCGCACGACCTTCCGGCGACGCCTGCCCCCAAACCCTAGCTCCCCGCAACTATGTAGCGACTGCACAGGGGTGTAACTTTTCCACCCCTGGCCCCTGGCGACCGGGTGGAGTCAATCAATTCGATCATGGTCCCAAGTCTAGATGTGTATGAAAATAGAACAGTTAGTCGATCTCGTTTCCCTGATCCAAGAGGCCTAGCGCTTGCACGTAAAATTCCGGGCAAGTGTACTTCTCTGGGGGAGATGTGGCCCGTCGGGGGAAAATCTGGGGGACTTTTCGGATCCGGCTCGTCCTACTCGCGACGCTCGCGACGGCGCTATATGCTCTCCTGATTTGGCATCTTCGCGGTTCCTCCTACATCGCTGACCCGCTGCTCAGCGCCTACCTCGACATGGCGGGTAGCTTGGTCGCTTTCACTTTCGCTGCAAACGCGATGGTGCGGTTTCGCGGCACGCACGATCGCGTTTCGCTGATTCTCGCGTTCGGGTTCGTGCTGGCGGGATTGATCGAAGCCGGGACCAGCATGGCGTTCTATCGCGGAATGCTGGTTGCTCCCCACCTCGGGGAGCAAATTGGTCTCGGCTGGCTCGCCGGACGAACGCTGCTCGGCGTGCTCCTCCTCGCCGCACTCGTGGTAGAGAGTCGCATACCCGTCTCGCGCGATCCCGGAAAAGAGATCGCTGGGGTCATGCTGATCGTCGGGGCGGTGGCGTACCTGACGAGCGTCTTCTATTTCATGCTTCCGCGCGCGCCGAAGATCCAACCCGGCGCCTTTATACCAAGGCCATGGGACCTGCTTCCTGCGGCCATCTATGTGGCGGCGACCATAGGATATGGCCGGCGGCTCCGGCGGGTCGATGCGGTGCTCGACCGCGCGTTGTTTGTCGCCGCGGGCCTCAACGTCATTTGCCACATTACGATCAGCGAATCGCAGCACGTGCTGGATGCTCCTTACGTGCTGGCGCACGTCCTCATGGTTTCCAGTTACGTGGTCGTGCTGGGCGGAACGCTGCTCGACAATGCGCGGCTCTTCGACCAGGTCAGCCATCGAGCTGCTTCGGATTCGCTCACGGGCCTGGCCAATCACCGCCGGTTGCTCGAAGTGCTGGAGAGTGAAATTCAGCGTTCCCGGCGAACGGACCGCAGCTTTGCGGTGCTGCTCTTCGACCTCGATGGCCTGAAGAAAATCAACGACCGGTATGGCCATCTTACCGGCACTCGCGCCATCAAACGATTGGGAGCCGTGCTGCGAAGCATCAGCCGATCGATTGACACGCCGGCGCGGTATGGCGGCGATGAGTTTGCGCTTGTCCTTCCGGAATCGGGCGCAGCGGACGCCGAGCGGGCGGCCGCGCGCATTTGTGAGCGGCTCAACCAGGACGGCCAGGAACCGTCGATTTCCGTCAGCGTCGGTCAGGCGGTCTATCCGGCTGACGGGACATCGATTGAACAGCTCTTAAGCGCGGCCGACATCGCACTGTACAAAATGAAGGGACGGGGCCAAAAAAAACTGCATCTGGGACATATCGCGGCTTGTCTGTAATCAAAAGGGGGGCACGGAGATGCCGATTGGGATGGGGGTCCCAAAGACTTTCACCGTACCACGTCGTGAAACGCGCATTCCAATGGAAGTCGGAGTCCACATTTGTGGAAATGCCCTGCTTCCGGGCACCGAAACGACCTTCACTGAAAACGTCAGCGCGCATGGGGCGCGCGTACTAAGTTCCCGCCGGTGGAGGATCAACGACCGATTGACGATCGCCACGCTGCCGGGGTCGTTCCATTCGATCGCTCGCGTCGCGTATTGCGAACATGTGCCGGGAACAGGCTACGCCGTCGGTCTCGAGTTCGTCGAACCCAGCGGAAGCTGGGTCGTGGCCGATGGGCCTCCACGCTAGCGTTCGGCGCGCTATTGCACGAATCCAACGTTGGGCTCCGGACCGGGCCCCGGGCCTTCCGGCAGTGCCCCGAACTGTGCCTCGTAACGCCCGACATTTTCCTGTAACGCGCGCAGCAGTCTCTTCGCGTGGGTCGGGCTGAGAATTAAGCTGGCCACCAGCTTGCCCTGCGGAACCGTGGGAAACAGGTAGACGAAGTTAAGCGTGAACTCTTCGGCATTGTGGTGAACAACGGCGAGATTCGAATACTGGCCGAGCAATTCCTTCTCGTCGGCCTTGATTTGCACTTGCTGCGGTTTCGGCGGCTCGGACATCGCCCTCTCCTTGTGCGTCTTCGTTAGCGTCGCTTCGTCAATATAGCAGAGCAAGGAAGCTCGCCCCGACTATTTTTCAGGCACGTTCCGGCGCCATTCGATGGACGCGCGCAAATGTCACGCGCAGTTTCTATAACACATTTCATTTGGTGGTTCGATGGCGCTTCCATTCACGCGCCACGCGGTGCCTCAAGCTGTGGTACAACCCCATGGCCATCCCCGTGCCATACTTTGCGGCAAAACTCCGCATCGCAACTGGCCGAACCGTCCTTGAGAACTGCAGGGCCGACTCTTCGCGTTTCGCCGCCATCGGATTCTGGATGGTCGCGGCAGTCTCCCGATGGCGAGCGACTTCACGGACTTCCTCGCGGCTGCGTGCGGATTCCATCCTTTCCTCGGATTACGATCGCGGCTGGGAAATCCTGAAGGGCTGTGCGAGAATTTTGATTTGAGAGACGCTTCACATTCGCGAGAAGAGATCGGCAGAAATCAAAACGTGCAACGCGGCCCATCTAACAAAGACTCCCGGTGGTTTGGTATCGTCGCGCTCTTCGTCGTCCTGGGACTGGTCGGGATAGCGGCCAGCTATTCGGTCCGAAACTGGGGTTTGATGGCCAAAGCGCGAAAGCTGAAGAACCCTGTGCCGTCCTCGGACGAAGCCATTGCAGCCGGCCGGCAGATTTACACAAAACACTGCGAGAAGTGCCACGGCGTGAACGGCGATGGCAAGGGCCCGAAGGCCGCCGACCTTTCCGTCGCGCCCGGCGACTTCACCGATGCCCACAAGATGCGCACCCTCGTGGATGGCGAGCTTTACTGGCAGATTACGTACGGACGCCTTCCCATGCCGGCCTTTGCGGACAAGATGAGCGACGAGGAGCGCTGGCAGCTCGTCGATTACATCCGCACGTTCTCGCAAAACGTGCAGAGGCCGTCTCCGGCTGCGCCAGCAACCCTAAGGCCCTAGATCTGCCTCCCGGCTTAGCTCACTTCAATTTTGTGAGGGCTTCGGAAACTTCCTTCAGGTCCGGCACCGTCGGAATGTCATAGTTCTTGAACCACGCCAGTTTGCCGCTGCGGTCCACGATGGCAATCGCGCGTCCCGTGATTCCCTTGTCCGAGAGATAGACGCCGAACTTCTCGCCAACGGCCCCGCGAGGCTGGAAATCCGCGAGCAATGGATACGAGATGCCCATCTTTTCGGCAAACGCCTTATGCGACCAGGCGCTGTCCACGCTGATACCGAGCACCTGGGCGTCGAGTTGTTCGAAGCGCTTCAAGTCGTTCACCAGGCAGGCGTGCTCGTTCGTGCAGACGGGGCTCCAGTCGAGCGGATAAAATACGATGACGACGTTCTTTTGGCCCCGAAAATCCGATAGCTTCACGTCCTTCTGATTCTGGTCCTTCAAAGAAAATTCGGGGGCTGCTGCCCCTACTGAGATTGCCATGCCGGTCCTCCTGGTTCGCTCTCGCGAAGAATCCTTACGGTTGGGAATCGTATCGCCACTTGCACGTATGATATCCGAAGCCTTGACGCAGGCCAACTTGCCTTTCCATCGGCCCGGCGAGCCAGCCCCGGAAACAAAAAGCCTTGCCGATTTGCACCGGCAAGGCTTTTCACAACAGAACCGAGTGCCGAGTATTTCCGTTACGGCTTCTGAGCAGGGGCCGGCTTCGGCGTCGCTGCCGGCTTGGCCGGTGTTGTTGCGGTCTTCACCGGATAGTTCTGGTCGTAGAGCCGGATAATCTCCTGCGTGATATCGATCTGGGCTGCCGCGTACAGCACGGGCGTCTGCTGCGACGAAGTATCCAGAATGACCGAGTATCCGTTTTCCTTCGAATACTTATCCAGAACGCCGATCAATTTCCGGCCTATTTCGCTGACCGCATCCTGCTGCGCCTCGTTGGTGTCGTCCTGAAAGTCCTGCTGCTTTCGCTGAAAGGCGCGGGTCAGTTGGTCGCCTCGGCGGGAAAGCCGGGCCTTCTCCGCATCGCTCAGCGTCGTCTGGCCGGTGCGCAACCGTGTCTGTAGATCCTCGATCTCCTTGCGGATGTTTTCGAGTTCGGTTGTCCGCGGTGCAAACCGCGACTGTAGTTCGGCCGCAGCCTGCTTTCCTTCTGCCGTGCTCGCGATCGCCGCCTGGATGTTGATCACTCCAACTTTCGTGGGCGCTGGCGCGCTCGCCCCCCCTCCCTGTGCCCAGACCTGGGGAGTCATCATTAGTGCTGCTAAGACCGGAACTGCCACTCGCATCTTCATTCTCACTCCTCACTCAAGAATGTTCGGAAACTTTCGTCAAACGCAAATCGCGCATTATAGCTTCGATTCCAGAAAGCGGTCAATTGGATTCGCTCGACTCCACTCGTCCGCCAGTATTGAACGATGCCGCTCGCCGCGATCCAACTGCTTGCTTCCCAAATCTTTCGCGCGCCTCCAGCGTCCGCTCCTTCCCGGCGTTACAACCAAGCGCCTCAGTGCGGCAGCGGAACCAATAGCAGCCGGTTATTGTCCGGATCGACAACGGCGGCTAGGTTCAGCTTCGGGTCAATCGCCACCGCGTTGGGACCGAACACTGGCAGCGATGTCCGAGTCCCGCCCAGGCCCAGCACGCTGCGGACTTTCGGCCCCACGCACGCAGGCACACCGGCGCTCGGGGGACATACGTAAGCCAGCACGGACATCGTGTGGCTGGCCCCGTTGACCGTTACGAGCGTGCTGGTCTGGAAGTTGTAATCCACCGAGGACGGCGCGATGCCCACGCGCACCGGCGTCTGGATGAAAGTGTTGGGATCGATGATCACGATATCGTTGAGCAGGCTGTTCGCCACCAGGAAAACCTGGTTGATCGGGTCGAACACAATGCCGGTCGGATTCTGCAGCCCCGTCCCGGCCACCCGCTGCACGGTTACACCCGTGGCCATGTTGACAAACTCCACGCTGCTCGCCTGCGACGCCGTAGCAACAGCCGCGTAGTTCAGAACTGGATCGATGGCCACGGCGACCGGATTTTGGTCGACGTTCGGGCTGCCCATCAAGGCCGGCGGCTGCACTGTCAAGTTCAAAAAGCTCACGTTGCCGGGGGCGAACGAGCTGCCGGCATTCGTGCTTGTGACCGCAGCAGCTGCCGTGTCCTGATTGACGGCCACTCCGGTAGCACCCGCGCAATTTGTTCCGCAGAGACTGCCCGTCGTTGGAACGCCTGTCGTCACGTTCACGACAGAGACGTCGTTGCTCCCGTTATTGGCCACTACCGCCAGGCCGAGCCGCGGAATTACGCCGACGCCTGTCGGATTCGCTCCCGTCAGAACGGGCGAGCCGGGGAGCTCCCCGACCGGCCCGAGCGACTCCGGCGACTGCGCGCTGGTCGCAGCCAGAGACACAAGCGAAGCGGTGCCATCGGCGGAATTCGTGACTACCGCCAAGTCCCGATCGGTGTCGACTGCGACTCCCACCGGCGTGTTTCCCACGGGAATCGCTCGAATGACCGTAAGGCCCGTAACGTTAGACACCACATTGCCCGGGTTCTGCACTTGCACGGTATATTGCCGCACCTCACTCAACATACTTCCCGGGACGTGCGCCTCAATCCGGCGCCCGTTTGCCGAAACCGAGTCAATCGGAACCGCCGTGCCGTCTAGAAGAACTTGTGAGCCACTCGCGAAGCCCGAGCCCAGGATCGTCATGGGCAGATCTCCTGTGCCCGGCCCTCCGTGAGCAGTTTGCGGGCTGGCTTCGACGATCTGCAGCGGTTTGATACTGGAGGCAAGCGAAAGAATCGATGCCGTATTGTCGCCTTGGTTGACGACGATCGCCTGATTACTCACCGGATCGATCGCGACGGCCTGCGGATTGCTGCCCAAGCCGGCAAAGTTCTCCAGCACCGTCCCGTTTTCCAGATCGACGACCGTTGCCGTCGAGTTGCCATTCACCGCAATGCCGATATCCTCGAGCGCACTTGCCGCAGCCGCATTGAATCCCTTCTGAATGGTGCCGAGCGCCACGGTGTTCACCGTGTTGTCGAGCAAACTGAAAGTCCGCACGATTCCCGTTTGCGGATCGGCGAGAAGGGCCTGATGCGTCTCGGAATTGATTCCCACACCCTGCATCGAAGTTGAAATCGAGAGGCTGCCAACCACCTCCGGCTCGCGTCCGAGCGGTTCCCCGGCGCTTTGGCTCACACCAAGGTCCACCACGCTAATGGTCCCCGCGCCACCAGGTGTCACGAGCGCCCAGTTCAAGCCTGGATCGACCGCGACGGCAGGGTTTGGCCCGGTGCCGTACGAGCTTGTGCTGCCTCCGATGGTGGTCACGGGGCAAGGCGGAGCCGTGCAAGGCGGCGTCAGATTCGGATTGGAATTCGCGACGTCGAGAATCATCGCCACGTTGGTGGACTGATAAGCGACGATGGCGCGGTGAGTGAGCGGATTGATTCCGATTGAGTACGGCTCCGGCGAGCCGGACGACCCCGTACCGATCGCCACCGAAAGCGGCGTGCCCACGACCGTCCGTGTCGTCAAGTCGATTGTCGAAACCGTCTGGTCCACGCTGTTCACGACCAGGGCGATAGGATCCGGCAAGAGATCGTCCACCGCCACTCCGATGGGCCCCTTTCCCACCGTGATCGTAGATACGACGCTCGGCGGATTCGTGGTTAAGTCGATCAGGGAGACGCTACCGTTCGATGTTCCGTCCCCCGTGTTGGTGATCACAGCCAAGCCGTCGGCGTAGTCGACGGCCACTCCCGATGGATTGGAGCCCACGGAGATGCTTGAAGTGGGACCCAGTGTCGCCGCGGTGTTTGGCACCGTTACCGCAAGATTCAACGCGGACACGGACACAACGCCGGCGTTTTGCACGGCGATCGGATACAACCCGGGTGTATTCAAGCTGCCGGAGGGGATCGCCGCAGTCAATTGCCGGGTGCTACCGCTCACCAGCGTCGCCACCACCGACTGACCATCGAACGTCACCGAAGTAGAAGGCGAAAAATATCCTCCAGTGAGACCAACATTCGCGCCCGCGCCGCTTGGCGACACACTGTCAGGTGACGACGCAACCAGCGCCGGCCGTCCCGCAAAAACGGCCAGATCGTTGGGCGCTAGAGCACTCAGGCCGCCGTTTTGCATCTGAATACGCACCTGGTAGTTTCCCGCTTGCGTCAATTGCGCAGCCGGAATCGTCGCGCGGAGGAGCGTTGTGTGGAGGAACGTAGTAGGCACGGGTTTGCCGCCGACGAGAACGGTCTGTGTGCTCAAAAAATTCGACCCGTTCAGATAGATGTCCTGCTGCACCGAGCCCTGCACCGCCGTCGTTGGAGTCATGCTCGCGATGGCCGGCCCCGTCCCGCTCCCAACGCTTACCTGTGCCGTCGCCTTCTGCGTGGGATCCTCCGCGGAAGTGGCCGTGATCGTAACAGTTCCGGAAGTGGAAGCCGGAGCCGTGTAGAGACCTGCGGGACTGATCGTGCCCTCAGATGGATCGATCGTCCAGGAAACCCCTGTGTTGGACGTCCCCGTCACGGTCGCCGTGAATTGGTACGTTTCAAGCGGACCGATGAAGGCCGAGGCGGGAGACACTTGCACGCGCACGGTCGAGTCGATCGTCACAGCGATGCTGTTAAATGCAGTCGGTTTCACGCAACTCGTGGCCACAACGAGCGCGTTGCTCGGTGTCGGAACCTTCGCCGGCGCCGTGTACAGCCCGTTCGCAGTGATGGTTCCGTACCCCGCCAGCGGACTCGACACGGTCGGGATCGTGCACTGGGCCGGCCCCTGCCCTTGCGTGCAATCCGTCGGCTGCGCCGTCGAAGTGGCTCCGGGGAGGCAGACCTGCCAGAACACAGTCGTCGTCGAACTGCCGGTGGCTCTCGCCGCAAATTGCACCGAATTATTCACCACCACGGCGATCGGGGGCGCGCTCGGACCCGCGATGTTCACCCCCACTGCGGTGGTTCCGCCCCCGCATCCCGTCACCAAGACGGCGAGGAGCATCACCGCGCCTAGTCCCCACACTCTCATGTGCTTTCCTCCGGCCATCTTCAGTCGATTCCTCCCGCGCGCCGGGCAGCGATTGATCTCTTCGAGCACTCCGCTCCGCCCCATCAGAATGTCCGGCTTACTGCAAACCGCAACGTGGTCTTCGATTCCAGCAGTCCCGGCGGAATCGTCTGCGTCGATTGCGTCTGGATCAAGAAGTTATTCAGCGCCGGCACGATCTGCGTATCGTAAACGCCCAGCTGTTGCAGGTGCGCTCGTACGTCCGGCTGGAAATAAAAGGCCCCCAGCGGAGGCGCGATCGTGCGAGTCAAACGGAAGTAATTGTACGCGTAATAGATGCGAAATGGCGCTTGGATGATGGGAATCTGGATATCCACCTCGACTCCCGCCGAGGTGTGCGGTCTGAAATTCGTTCCGGTGCTGATGGGCAGATGGCCGGAGATCGTCATATTCGGGAAGTCCGGGTTTGGATACTGCGCCTTCAATGAAGCCAGAGCCCCAGGATCCATTTGGAGCTGTGATTTCCGCAGGATGCCGTTCAAACCGATGTCGTTGAACAAGCTCATGCTCACATACGAACCAAACAGCGGGATTCGGTATTCCGCGTTCGCCACGCCCAGCATGTCGCCGCCCGGGCGGCTCGGAACGTACTCCAAAACGTTGGCCTGCACCGTGTCCAGCACCGGCGTTCCCTGTTGATTCAGGTGCTGTGGATTGAGGAACGTCACTGGGGTCGTCGTCGAAAACGGAATGAATACGAACGGCGAGATCGTATAAAACTCGTAGCCTCGCACATCCTGTTCGCCGCCCAGATAGTAGCGTTGGTTCGGCGGCACCACGGTACCGCCAAAACCTGTGATCATGCTGGCCTTCAGGCGGAGGGCGATCACGTTGCGCCGGTGATAGGTCGGACGGTAATACGACATTTCGAAGTTATTGCTGATCGTGTTGATATTGCCGCCGAGCGGTCCCCCGGCCAAGCTCGCCCCGTAATAAAAGCTCTTCCCGCGCGTGGGGTTCATCGGGCTGTCGACCGTGCTGTACTGAATCGTCGGGGTAAGCTGGCTCATCCGGATGCCCTTCAGGGCGTCCGGGCCCGCCAGGCTCCTGAACTTGGTCAGCTCGAACAAGAGTTGGGCCGACTGGCTGTAAGGGTTGACGTCCGTTGTCGACCAGCCGTAGCTCAAGCCCACGCGCGTGAACGAAAGCTTGCGCATGGGATAGCTCGCGAATATGGTGAAGCCCTTCGAATTCGTGTTGTAATTCTCCTGCAGGGCGGGATTGATGGCTACCTGCTGGCCGAATAGCAGTCCTTCCTGGCGGGCCGTGTTGTAGTCGAACTTGCTTGCGAAGACCGTAAATCCCGTGGAGATCGGACGGTCGAAGAGATAGGGCTCCGTGAAACCGAACCGGTAATCCTTCTGAATGCTGCCCACCTGCGCTGCCACTGTAAGCGTCTCGCCCAACCCGAGAAAGTTGTTCGTCTGATAGGAAAACCCGACAAAGCTGCCGTTGAGTCCGCTGACGCCGCCCGAAAAACTGATTGACTGTTTGCCCTTCTCTTTCACCTTCAGCTTGATGTCCACCGTGCCGGCCTTTACGTTCCTCTTCAGTTCGGCATCCTCGGGCTTGATCTTTTCGAAATAACCGAGCTGGTTGAGGCGCAGGAGACTCAATTCCCACATCCGGTTATTGAAGACCTGCCCCTCGTCGAGCAAGAGCTCGCGGCGAATCACTTTGTCGCGCGTCGTGGTGTTGCCGGAAAACTCGATGCGCCGCACGAAAAATTGTTTCTGCTGGTCGAATTGGAGGGTTAAGTTCACGATCTTTTTCGCATCGTCCACATCAAAAAGCGGCACCGCCGTGAAATCGATGTATCCGTATTCTCCGTACAGTTTCCGGAACGTATCGAGCGATTTGCGGATCTTGTCGGCCGAAAAAATGTCGCCATCCTTCAGCGGGAACACCCGTTGCAGCACCTCGGGCTTGAAGATCAGTCCTTCGTCGGGGTCCGCGCTGCGGAACAGGAGCTTCCCCATGCGGTACTGCTCGCCCTCATCAATGGACACAACGATGTTGGTCGCCTTGCCGTGTTTCGCGCCCACCAGAGGCCACGGCCCGGGAATCCCGCCGCGCTTCAGGTCCACCGTCTTAACGCTCGCCACGTTCACGTTTACTTTGAAGTAGCCGTTATCCTGATATAGCCCGCGAACGCCCACTTCAAGGTCTTCATCGAGCTTGGGACGGTCGTAGGTCTTGCTCATGATGGGAATGAAAGTGAAGCCGAGCGGAATGGCGATCGGACGGTCATGCCTCATGGTGCGCAGCAGCTTTCGGCTCGAGAAAGCCTTGTTTCCCTTGAAAACGATGCTTCCGACTTTCACCTTGGGGCCTTCGTCGATATTGAACACCAGCTTGACGGCGTTTGTGGCGGCGATGCGTTCGTACGTCGGCTTCACCGTGGCGAACTGCCGCCCGTGCTCGGCGAGCAACTGCTTGATCACCACCTCCGCGCGCTTGACCTTCGTCGGATCGAACTGGCTTTCGACGGAGAGCCCGACCTTCCGCTGCTTGAACGCATCGAGAATATCCGATTCGGTGACCGACTTGTTCCCCTTGTATTCGATCCGGCGGATGATCGGCCTTTCCTGAACGTAGAACACGAGAATCTTCCCGTTCGCTTGATCGGGATCGTTCTGCACTTCGAGGCGGATGTCTTCGAAAAATTGCGAGTTCCACAGCGCCTGGAAGTCGCGACGGACTGCGTCGACGTTGTAGGGGTCGCCCTGGCGGGAAAAAATGCGCGCCATCAGCGTATCTCGCCGGATTCGCCGGTTGCCCTCGAAGAATATCTTGGTGATGACGTATTGGGTCGCCCCGGGCCCCTGCTCTTGCTGAGCCCAAAGCACTTGTCCGAAAGGAAGGAGCGCCAGACACACGACGACCGCGATTCCCAACGCGCGCAAAAATGTCTTCTTGCTCGCGGCCATGGCTCTATTCAAGGCCGCAGTCCCCGCCCAAGATTGTTTGCTCCCCCGCCGGATGCGTTTGACCCGGCTCGCGCGTGTAGGATTCTTAGTGGGCCACCGGGGTTGCTTCCGCCACGGGGCGGAACGACAGGCCGTCGCCGGAAAGGAAAATCTCCAGCGTCGCGGGCCTCTGCAGTCCGCCTTGGATGAGAGCCTCCGACAGTGGGTCTTCGACGTACTTCTGCAGCGCGCGCCGGAGCGGCCGCGCGCCATAGTTGCGATCGCTGCAGGTCTTCTCGAGAATCCACTGGCGCGCCTCGGGCGTGATCGCAATCTGCACCTGCCGGTGCACCAGCGTCTCGTTGATCTGGCCGATGAGCAAGTCGATGATTTGCAGCAGGTCGTCGTCCGTGAGCGAGTTGAACAGAATCACCTCGTCCAATCGGTTCAGAAATTCCGGATTGAAAGCCCGCTTGACCTCGCCCATCACCATGTCGTCCTGGCTCTTCGCCGCCGCCATGACGTCCGCCGACTGGAATCCCAACCCCGCATGCTTCTGCAATTGGCGGGCGCCGAGGTTCGACGTCAGAATGATGATCGTGTTGCGGAAATCGACCGTGTTGCCCAGCCCGTCGGTCAACTGGCCGTCCTCGAACACTTGCAGCAGGATGTTGTACACATCCGGATGCGCCTTCTCGATCTCGTCGAGCAGGATCACGCAATACGGCGTGCGCCGCACGCGTTCTGTCAGCTGCCCCCCTTCTTCGTATCCCACGTACCCCGAGGGCGCCCCGATCAACTTCGACACGGAATGCTTCTCCATGTATTCCGACATGTCGAAGCGGATCAGCGATTTCTCGCTGCCGAACAGGAACTCCGCGAGGCGTCGCGCCACTTCCGTCTTGCCTACGCCGGTCGGCCCCAGGAACAGGAAGCAGCCCACCGGGCGGCCGGGCGCCTTCAGCCCTGCGCGGCTTCGCCGTATGGCCCTCGCCAGCGCCGTGATGGCCTTCTCCTGGCTGATGATGCGCCGATGCAGCTCTTCCTCGATGCGCAACAGCTTCTGCTGCTCGTCTTCCTTGATCGAGGTCACCGCGATGCCCGTCCAGCGCGCCACCACTTCTTCGATGTCTTCGCGCGTGACTACGCCGGTAGACGACTCGTCGATCTTCAGCTTTTCGCGAAGCGTCCGCAGATGCTCCTTTTCCTTCCGCTCCTCCTCCGAGTAGAACCGCGCCTTCTCGAACTCGTGGTTCGCGATCGCAGTCTCCATCCGGTGCGTGATGAATTTCACGCGCTTCTGCACCTCGGCCACTTCGTCCGGCAGCATCGCTTGGCGCAGCTTGACGCGCGACCCGGCTTCGTCCAGCAGGTCGATCGCCTTATCCGGCAGGAAGCGGTCCGGAATGTAGCGGTTCGAAAGATACACGGCGTAGCGGACGGCCTCCTCCGTGTAGGTCACTGCGTGGAATTTTTCGTAGCGGTCGCGCACGCCCTGCAACACGTGGATCGCTTCGTCCTCTCCGGGAGCCGACACTTTCACGGCCTGGAACCGCCGCTCGAGCGAGCGGTCCTTCTCGACGGACTTGCGGTATTCGGCGGGTGTCGTTGCCCCGATGCACTGGATTTCGCCGCGGCTCAGCGCCGGTTTCAGAATGTTGGCCGCATCGAGCGATCCCTCGGCCGATCCCGCTCCCACCAGCGTGTGCAGTTCGTCGATGAACACGATCGCGTTCTGGCTCTCCATCAATTCTTTCATGATGGTCTTCAGCCGCTCTTCGAACTGGCCGCGATACTTCGTGCCCGCCACGATCAGTGAAAGATCGAGAGAAAGAATCCGCTTGTCGGCCAGGAACGGCGGAACGTCGCCGTCGGCGATGCGCTGGGCCAGGCCCTCGACGATCGCGGTCTTGCCCACGCCCGGTTCGCCGATCAGCACCGGGTTGTTCTTCGTCCGGCGGCACAGAATCTGGACCACGCGCTCCAGCTCGCTATCCCGGCCCACCAGCGGATCGAGCTGTCCTTCCATCGCCGATTGGGTCAGATCGCGGCTAAACTCAGCAAGCAGCGAAGCTTCTTTTGGCCGGTTCACAGGCACCTTCTCTCCCGTGCTGCGCGCCAATTCCTCGCGCACGGTGGAAAGCCGTAATCCTCGTTCCAGCAGGATTTCGGCGCCAAAGGATTTCTCCTCCCGCAAAACTCCCAAGAGCAGATGTTCCGTTCCCACGTGCTTGTGGCCGAGCCGCTCGGCTTCTTCCGCGGCGTAGTTGAGGATGCGCTTGCATTCCTGGCTGAGAGGCACTTCGACCGACGTGGAAATGCGCTCGCGAACGGTGATGCGCGATTCGATCTCTTTGCGGATCGACTCGATGGAGCCGTGTGTGCGCAGAAAACGGTTCGCCAGCGCCTTATCCTCGCGCAGTAGGCCAAGCAGCAAGTGCTCCGTCTCGATGTACGGGCTGCCGTACTGGCTCGCCTCGTACCGCGCGAAAAAGATCACTCGCCGCGCCTTCTCTGTGTAGCGTTCAAACACGGTTCACCCACGTCCTCCCGGGCTTCTCGCCCCAACGCCCGCAGGCTGCGCTGTACCAGCCGCCTCGCCGGCGAGCGCTTCTGCGCTCGGAGCCAGTTTCCCGTGCTGCAAGGCCAGCACACGGTCCGCGCGCCGCGCCAACGACAGGTTGTGTGTTGCGAGAATCGAAGTGAGGTGGTGAGATTGGTGCAGGCGCTCGATCAATTCGAATACACCTTCGGCGCTCCGCTCGTCCAGATCTCCCGTCGGCTCGTCAGCCAGCAGCAAGAGGGGCTCGTTTACCAGCGCTCGAGCAATTGCTACGCGCTGTTGTTCGCCTCCCGAGAGATCTCCCGCGCGTTGCCCCGCGCGACCGGCCAACCCCACTTCCCTCAGCCAAACCTCCGCCGCTTCAAGGGACTGACCCAGCGCCTTCCCTCGCACAAGCAGCGGCATCGCCACGTTCTCGGCAGCGGTGAAATCGGGCAGCAAGTGATGCCGCTGCCAGACGAAACCCACGGCCCGGTTGCGATACTCTGCCAGTTCCGCCTCTCTCAGCGAACGAAGTGAATTCCCGGCGAAGTATACTGCACCGCTTGTCGGAGTGTCCAGCGCCGCCAACAAGTGCAAAAGCGTGCTCTTGCCCGCACCCGACGGTCCGACGATGGCGATCATTTCACCGCGCTTTGCCGAAAAATCGATTCCGTCGAGCGGCGTGATTTCTTCGGCGCCGGATCGAAAGATCTTGCGCAGGCGCTCCGCCCGCAGGATTTCCGCGGAGCTTGGGACCGATGCCGATTGCAATCCGTCCATCGCTACACCCGCGCTCGTCTGGCTCTGCATCACCGCCCACTTCTATCACACTTTAGATGCCGAACTTCCCGTACGGTATGTCCTTCTTTTGCTTGCAACTAGTCTTTCCGGCTCCGGAATCTTATCCAAATTCTTTTCACACTTATCCCTGATTCTTCCTTATCCCGGGTAAGGCCAGTGCCAAATTTTGGCAACCTTTCATCTATGTTCGCGGCCTGAATCATTTTAGCACGCCAACTCGCTCGGCAACGAACGCAAGCGCGGATGCGGGAGAGTTCAGTGATCGCGCGCAGCCGGCCCTCCCGTGCCCAGGCACCGCGCTCCTGACGCGGCGACAAATCGTACGAACCGGCGGCGCTATTCGAAACGGAGGATCTCGACGGGGAGAATTCTCGCCGCGGAGCGTGCCGGAAGAATCGTCGCAGCGATACTGATGGCGAGGGCTGCCCCCGCGATCCAGATGGCATCGAGACTGTTTGCACGGAATGGAACGTAGGGAATGGCGTAAATTTCGGGATTGAGGGGAATGAGCCGCCAGCGATTTGCAATCCATGCAAAGCCGTAACCGGCCAAAAGTCCGGCGACCGTCCCGATAATGCTCACAGCAAGGCCTTGCAGCACGAAGATCCTTCGTATCTGCCGGCGACGCGCGCCCGTGGTCATCAATACGGCGATGTCTCGAGCGCGATCGGTCACCGTCATCGTCAGCACGACCAGGATATTCAGCCCGGCCACGAACGTAATCAGTCCAATGAAGAGCGCGGTCACCAGTTTTTCCAGGCTCAGCGCTCGGAAGAGCGCGCGGTTCTCGTCCATCCACGTCGTGGCCGTAAAACCGGGGCCGGCGCGGCGCACGAGATCGTCGGCGACCGCGCGGGCGTCGTCCAGGCTGGTCACGCGCACCTCGAGCAGGCTCACCACGTCTCCGATGCCCGCCAATCCCTGCGCCGCCGCGAGCGTCACGAAGGCCCAGTTCGAATCGTAGTCGTAAAAGCCCGAGTCGAAAATCCCCGCCACGCGAAAGCGCCGCGACCGCGGCAGCATTCCGAACGGCGTCAGGTTTCCTTGCGGGCTCGTCAGCGAGACGTAATCGCCCACGGAAATCTTCAGGTCGTCGGCAAGCAGCCGGCCGATCACCAGCGCGGAAATCCCGTCGGCGTCGGGCGCGAAATTTGCGGCGCCCGCCACGATGTGCCGCAGCGCTCCGCTCGCCTGCAGCTCGAGGTTCGCGTCCACTCCCTTCAAGACGATTCCCCGCGCGCGGCCGCCGCACGAGAGAAGAACGGTGTTATACACGGCCGGCTCGATGGAGCGGACCCCGGGCGTGTCTTTCAGCCGCGCCATCAGGGAACGATAGTCATGTATGCCTTCGGGGCTGACGGGTTTCAAGTTTACGTGCGCGGTGACGCCCAGCAGGCGATCGCGAATGGCCTGACGAAAACCCGTGTTCATGGAAAGCGCGATGACCAGCGTCATCACGCCGGCCGCCACCCCCGCTACCGCCAGCAGCGTCACCAGACGCAGCACCGCCGGCCGGTTCGGCGACCGCAGATACCGCAGCGCCACCAGCCATTCGAACGTCATTTTGGTCTTTCGTCCGCCCGAGTGTCGGTGGCCGCATCCGGGCCTTCCGCCGCTTCGGCCCGCAGTAGCGGAAACAGAATGACTTCGCGGATCGCGCGGGAATTCGTCAGAAGCATCACCAGCCGGTCGACTCCGATTCCTTCACCGGCGGTGGGTGGCAAGCCGTGACTGAGAGCCCGCACGTAATCCATATCTACCTCTTTCGGGGCTTCCTCTCCGCCTTTTTCGACCTGCGCGCGGAAACGCCGTTCCTGATCGGCAGGATCGTTCAATTCCGAAAAACCGTTCGCAATCTCCATGCCGGCGATGAACAATTCGAAGCGCTCGGCCAGCGTAGGGTCGTCTTCGCGGCATTTCGCGAGTGGCGAGATTTCCACCGGGAAGTCGAAAATGAACGTCGGCTGCACCAAATGTTCCTCGGCGACGACTTCGAACAACTGTCCCACGAGCTCGCCATCCGAGAGATTCGCAACGCCTTCAATTACGTCGGCCCCATGCGAGCGCGCATAGGAGTTGAAGTGTTCGGCGATCGCCCGCGGACGCCCCGGCGTGGCGAGCTCGTTCGGGTTCGGCGGCGCGCCCGCTCCCGCCGGCCAGAATCGGCAGATCGCTTCGCGCATTGTCAGACGCTCGAACCTGCTGAAATCGATCTCGGTTTCGCCGCAAGGGATTTTGGAGGTTCCGCAAATCTTCGTCGCGAGGCCGCGAAGCAGATCTTCGGTCAAGTCCATCAGCTCGAGATAATCGCTGTACCCTTGGTAGAACTCGAGCATGGTGAATTCGGGCTGGTGGATTGCGTCGATCCCTTCGTTGCGAAAATTACGATTGATCTCATACACGCGATCGAGTCCGCCCACCACCAATCTCTTCAAGTAGAGCTCCGGCGCGATCCGCAGATACAGATCCATGTCGAACGTGTTGTGATGCGTCACAAAAGGCCGCGCGGCGGCCCCGCCCAGAATCGGATGCATCATCGGCGTTTCCACTTCCACGTAGCCGCGCTCGTCGAAAAACCGCCGCAGCGCGCGAATGATCTGCGCGCGGCGAAGGAAAATCTCCCGCGTGCGATCGTTCACGATCAGGTCCAGGTACCGCCGGCGATAGCGCATCTCCACGTCGGCGAGCCCGTGCCACTTCTCCGGCAGCGGCAGGAGCGCCTTGCTCAGCAGCTCGAGATGCTCGACCCACACGGTCAGCTCGTTTGTCTTGGTGCGAAACAGATGGCCGGATACGCCGATGATGTCGCCGAGATCCAGGAGCTGGAACAGTTTGAACGCCTTTTCGCCCACGACGTCCAGCCGGACGTACACCTGCAGTCGCGCCCCGTCGCCCGCCAGGTGCGCGAATCCGGCCTTCCCGTGCGGCCGCAGCGCCAGAATGCGCCCCGCCACTCGCACGTCCACGCGTTCGGCGGACAACTCTTCTGCACTCCGTTGTCCGAACTGCTCGCCGATCTCCCGTGGCGTGTGCGTCCAGGCAAACTTGTGCGGGTAGGGCGCATAGCCCAGAGACTCGATTTCGCTCAGCTTCTTGCGGCGCTGCAGGAACTGGTCGAGCGGCTCAAATTCCAACGGGGCGATCCTTTCCGCGGCGAGGGACTTCGCGGTGAACCGGGCGGCAGTATAGCGGGCCGCTTCCCGGACCGTCAAGAAACCAGCTGCTGCTGGACACCGGTGGTATAATTCCCCAATCTATCAGGTCGGGGGCAGTTGTGCTCTCAAGGCGCAATAGGTTGTCGGGTTCTGTTCGTCACCGGGCGTCGGAAGACTGGGCGACGGTGCTGCCGCGTGAGAAGACCCAGATTTTCGACGCCGTCGTCCGCCGGTGGGAGTGCCTGTACGCCATGATGAGCGTGGCGCTCAACGATGCGCTCTCCCTTCGTGCTCGCGGAGAACTCGTCTGCGCGCGCCAGCAGGTCTCCGTGGCGGCTGATCTGCTGGGGCGATTGGCTGTCTCGCTGAGCTTTTTCTGCGGCACGATCTCCATTCGCGGTCGCCATGTTGACCGCTTGCCCGCTGTCGAACCATTGAACGCCAAGTTTTTCCGGGGCAACACGGCGCAGAGTGCTGCCTCATGGAATGCAATCCTCCACCACGTGCTCATCCGCGATCGCTCTCGCTTTTTCCACAAACTGCGCATCCTCGCGAGCACACTCCAACAGCTTGAGCGTGAATTTTGCGAAGCGGCTGGCGACATCTCGAAGGGCCTTACCGTACAACCCGGCGACGCATGGATGAAGCTCGATCATCTTCACTACGACTTCAACACCTGCCTCCGCGAAACGGAAGTCCTGTTCAAGTCGTTCCTACGCAGTTTGCCGGCGGAGCAGCTTTCGGCGCTGGCGAGCGAACTCGATGCCCCGCCGGCACCGGAGCGCCTACGCGTGAAGACCCGCCTTTCCCGCGCCCCTGCGTAATTCGGGGGCAGTGGCTGCGACATGAGCTTTCGAAGTGCCGACATGTCGAATTACATCGCGCGATGTCATCAGCTGTCAGTGATGTCTGGAACTTCGCTGGACGAATCGCGCAATTGCGAAGAAAATAGTCGAGACTTGCGGGCGACTCCTTGCATCCAACAGGTCTTATCCGCTACCACCAGCGGCCGACGGCCTGGAGGGACCACGGTTTTGCGGCAGGAAAGGCAAGTACAACTTCTGGAGCGGCCGACGCATCGCACTGAAGGATGCGTCCCGACGGGTAGCGTGGCCCGAACGAGACGAATCGAAACTGGGGAACTCCCGGAAGCGGAGGCGATCCGGCTTGCCCAGCGCGGTGACGCGGCGGCGTTCGAACGCCTGTACGAGTTGCACAGCCGCCGGGTTTATTCCTTGTGCCTTCGGATGGTCGGGAATACCGCGGAAGCAGAGGATCTGGCTCAGGAAGCCTTTCTCCAACTCTTCCGCAAGATCGCGACGTTCCGGGGAGAGTCGGCGTTTTCCACCTGGCTGCACCGCCTCGCGGTCAACGTCGTTCTCATGAAACTCCGAAAGAAGTCGGGCAAGGAAGCCTCGCTCGATCAAGTCACCGAGCCCGACGAAGAGTCCGGGGCGCCGGGCCGAGATTTCGGAACGCCCGACGTGAGGTTGACCGGTTCGCTGGATCGCGTGAACCTTCAGCGAGCGGTCGACCAGTTGCCGCCCGGCTACAAGGCGGTCTTTGTACTGCACGATGTGCAGGGATACGAACATAACGAGATAGCGGAAATTATGGGCTGTTCGATCGGCAATTCTAAATCGCAACTCCACAAAGCGCGGATGCGCCTGCGCGAGTTGCTGCACGAAACGGTGCGCGCCAAGGCTCGCGAGGATCGCCGGGCCGCTGAGAGCGCGACCAGCGGCGAGGATTGAAACATGGGTATGAGCGCTTGTTACGAATTTCTGAACCAACTCGATGCATGGATGGATGGCGAACGGCCGGCGGCTGCCCGGGAGCATTTGCGCGATTGCCCGCGCTGCCGTAGCTTGGCCGACGATCTCGGCGCTATTCGACAGGCTGCTCATAACTGGGCCGCTGAAGTCGATCCTCCATCCCGACTGTGGACGTCGCTCCGGACGCAACTCGAGCAGGAGGGCTTGATCCACGAAGGCCACCGCCGGAAGGTTCTGAGTCTCACGCGCTGGCTCGATGACCTGTTTGCCGTCGTTTCGCGTCCCGCGCTGGCCGGTGCCTATCTGATTGCGCTGATTGCCGTGGGCGTGGCGCTGATCGGGCCCACCAACAAGCAACTGATTGATACCCGCTGGATGGAACGGACGCAGATTTTCACCAATCCGCTCAGCGCCCAGCTCGACACCGCTGAGCGCGATATGATCTCCTCCCTTCCAGGCAATTCCGCAGTCACTGCTTCCTTGCACCAAAACCTCGCGATCGTTGACAACTATATTGCTTTGTGTGAAAAGAGCGTTCGCGAAGAACCCCAAAATGAAGTAGCTCGCGATTATCTGTACGGAGCTTTTCAGCAGAAGGCTGACCTCCTCGCACAGATCTCCGAGCGTGGAGAGTACGGCCAATGAGTACCCAACCCGCTCTTCCGGCGCAGTGGCAAGTGAAGGTTGCCGGGCTGTTGACGGCAGGCCTGTTGCTGTGCGGCGCGGCATCCGCCTCGCCCGACCGGGTCGTGCGCCACTTCAAGGTGGATGCGCACCCGGTGATCACACTGCACAATCCCAGCGGCATCGTGACGGTGCGCGCTTGGACCAAAAGCGAAGTCATGGTGACGGCGACACGCGCCAGCAAGCAGGTCCAAGCGATCGCCGAACAGACCGGGAACCGCGTGGATATCATGACGGACCGGGCGTCGGACACGGTTTCTCCGGAAGATCTGCGCGTGGACTATGAAATCAACGTCCCGGAGGATGCGGAGCTTCAGATTCACGATGATTCCGGCGGCGTCACCGTCAACAACGTGCTCGGAGATATGAACGTCGAAACCGTGGGCGCGGGCGTTGACCTCGCGGATGCCGCGGGCTATCTGACGGTGAAGACGGTGGGCGGATCGTTCCAGTGCGTGCGGTGCGCTGGGCGGCTTGAGGTTTCCTCCATCAGTGGAAATTTCCGGCTCATCGATCTCCGCAGCTACCACGTCCGGGCGCAAACGTCCACGGGAAACATCCTCTTCAACGGCGAGTTTCTTCCCAACGGCATGTACCTGCTGAAAAACTACAGCGGCGTCATCGACGTCCAGTTCTCCCCAGGCGATTCTTTCGATCTGAGCGCGACATCGCTCAAGGGCAAAGTGAACAACGAAGCCAAGCTGACTCCGCCCGCCCATAGGGAGCATTCCGGATCGCGCTACGGCAACAGCCTCTTCGGAACCTTCAACGACGGCCGCGCCAAGGTGGAACTGACCTCCTTCGATGGTACAATCAACATCCGCAAGCGGGAGTGATTGGACCGTCCCGCTGCGCCCGGCGTTTTGAACCAGATGACAGCCGATATCCGCATCCGCAAGCTGGTGTGCCTGACCGGGTTCATGGGCAGCGGTAAATCCACGACCGCGCGGCTGCTCGCCAGCCAGCTCGGATGGATGAACGTGGACCTCGACAAGCGCATTACCGAGGCGACACGCCTCTCCATTCCGGAGATTTTCGCGCGCAAAGGGGAGCCCGAATTCCGCCGGATCGAGCACGAACAATTGGCGCGCGTCGTCGCCGAGTCCGAGGAGTCGGGGAAACCGCGCATCGTCTCGCTCGGCGGCGGAACGCTCGCGCAGCCGCAAAATCTGGCGCTGCTGCGCGACCACGGCGCCGTCCTGATCTGGCTCCGCTGCCCGATCGAGGGGCTGTTGGTCCGCTGCGCGCAAATCACCGACCGTCCGCTGTTCCGCGACGAGGCCAGCTTCCGGCGTCTCTACGAGGAGCGGCTGCCCACGTACCAACTCGCCGATTACTGCGTGGAGACCAACACCGAACCGGCGCGCGTGGTGGAGCGAATTCTCGCTCTCGGAATTTTTCCTAAGGTGACTGCATGAGCTGGATGAAACACCGTCTCCTCGCCTGCGCGATCGCCGCGGGCAGCGCGGTTCTGTTCGCCACGCCCGCATTTTCGTCGCCTCGTCCCGGCCCGGCATCGATCTTCACGCCGGATAAGGGAAAATTCCGCATCCTCGTCAACGGCCAAGAGGTGGGCAAGGAAGATTTTGAAATCAGCCGCAGCGGCGATAAGTGGATCGCTCGCGGTACCACGGACATCAAGTCGGAGGGGAGCGAGATGCGCGTCTCCGGAACCCTGGAGCTGAACGCCGACGGCACTCCGGCGCGCTACGAATGGTCCATGCAGGGCGCGAAGAAAGCGTCCTCCAGCATCTCTTTCAGCGGCCCGACGGCTACGATTGAACTGCGCCTTGCGGGCGCGAAGCCCTACACCCAGCAGTTCACGTTCAAGTCGCCGCAGATCGCCGTACTCGACAACAATCTCTACGACCATTACGCCGTGCTGGCGCGACTCTACGACTGGAACAACAAGGGCACGCAGACTTTTTCCGTACTCGTTCCGCAGGAACTGACGCCGGGGACGGTCACCGTCGAATCGCTCGGCAGCCAGCAGATCGACGGCAAGAAGCTCGAAGAGCTGCGCGTCAACACCGAAGACCTCGAAGTGGACCTCTACCTCGACGGGCAGCGCCTCGTCCGCATCGTCGCCCCCAGCAACAACGCCGAAATCGTCCGCGAATAGCCCACGCAAAACAGTACCGGGCTGGAGAGAGCCCGCCCTCCCCGAACGCGGCGCGGTACAGTAACGTGCCTCTCCAGCGGGGAAACCAGATAATTCCGGCGGGCACCTGCGCGGTGGCCCGTTAATCGGGCTTGGCTACCTGAAGAGCAGGTGGGCAACACCGGATTCGAGGTTCCAATAGATTAGCGCATAAGCCGTTAGGTCGAATGCGGCGTGCGCAATCATCAGCATCCATATGCGGCCCGTAAACGCGAAGATGGTGCCAAAGGCGAGTCCTGTGATCGTACCTTGTTCGGCGCCAGCAAGCCCCTGGTCAGGGTAGTGAACCAATCCAAAAAATAGCGAGGTCAACAATACGATTGATATTTTTGCACCGACACTGTTTCCAAAGAGCTTACCGAGGCGTTCGAACATATATCCCCGGAACACAGTCTCTTCTCCAAAGCCCGCGACGACAATCACGGCGAAAAGTGTTCCCGGGATAGCGGCCGGGTTTCCAGCCAGGTAGTGGTAGGCCTGATTGATCGGACTGGCCCCGAGAAGCGGCATCACGAACACTTTCATTAGTAACTTGAACGCGCTGCCGAAAACGATCCCCAGGAGGAGAGTATTGATCCAATTGCTAGGCCGCACGTAACCGAGTTCGCGCCACGGCGTGCACGACCGCCAGGCCCACACCAAGACTAGGACGGCGCTGAGAGGCACGATGAGTACGTTGCCGGCAAGGATGACGAGGATCGCGAGAATTCCGAGCGGGCCGAATCCGCGCAGGCGTTTGGCGAGCCGGTCATTCGATGCCAAAGCCGCCGCTGCTTCGTTGGACGGCTTAGGCTCTGGTTGTATCAATGGCCGTTCTCCTGGTGTCATGCATGGCCGCCACGGTAGCGAGTCTAGCGTAGGCCCACACGGCAGCGGCCGCCACAAGCGAGGTTGCCGCGACGGAAATCCAAAACGACGCGTCAGTTCCAGAGTGCCATATAAGGTGGGCGCCGCCGGATGACGCCTGCCACTCGGCCTGGCCGTGCAACCACAGATCGAGGTTCGAGAAAATATTCCCGGCCGTGTGCAACACGATCGCCGGCAGAATCGAATTGGTTGCATAGGCGACCGTACCGTAAATGGCGGCTACTGCGACGTAGTATGGCCAGAGGATTGGCGTGAAGTCCATGTGCGCGACCGCAAACATCGTGCCGGTGATTAGTATCGCCACGAACAGCCCGTAGCGCCGCTCAATCGGGCCCTGCATGTATCCCCGGAACGCGGACTCCTCGATGATTCCGGCGACGGGCGCGCCCATCAGTAGTAAAGAGAGCACCGTAATCTTGGGAACGTGCGAAAGATCCGGAACGCCTTGCTGCGGCAACACTACCATCCGATTCGCCACACGCAGCGCGAAGACCAGCGCAACCAGGCCGAGTACGCCCGAGAGCAAGGCCCACCACCAGAGGCGGCCAGAGATGCGGTTGGCCCGCAAACTGGAGTGCCGTAACTCGGCGGTCTCTGCAGGAGGGCCTTCTCCCCTCAGATATCGCCAGAAGAACCACAAATAAACGGCCGTCAGCGGCACCGCCCACGGCACGCTTGAGTAATGATGGAGATTGATCCAGAACATCACGTTCCGCGGGATCGTCCCCACCATTACGACCAGCATTCCGATCAGCACAGCCCGCAAAATGACCATCAACGGCCACCTCCATCCTTGTTGCAAGGAAGCCTTCGTGGCCTGGCAGCATGGCAGACGGCGTTTGTGTCTGATACGTCGGCAGGAACCGCAATGTTTCGTTCGCCTCGTCGCCCCCGGCAACAACGCCGAAATCGTCCGCGAGTAGCCCGCGCAAAACTGTACCGGGCTGGAGTAGCGGCTCGGGAACTTCGGTGACTTCGGATCCCGGAGCAGCGTCGTTTGAAGCTATAAGTTGTGTCGCGATTCGGAGAGCGCAGTTCCGGCTACGCCCCCGCCTTTGCGGCACGAGGCGTGAGGATCGCGAGCACAATGGCTATCACCAACATAGCGGGCACGTCACCGACCAAATGTCCGTGATGCTCCGGATAAACCAAGGCCTGTTCCGCCATGATTCCCCCGTGCACAACACTCGACCAAACGGTGAACCAGATGAGGCTGAGATTCTTGAGCGGGTTCCGTGCGGCCAGTAGCAGAAACACTCCGAGCGTCGCATAGATGCCCAAGATCATCTGCAGGTACATCGAGGGACCGCCCGTGTGCCACGCCCATCCCGAGGGCCAAACGATCGTCAAAGGATACACGCCAACGATGAAAATGATCCCAACCACAACGAGCGCAACGCGAAGGGGTGTGAGCTTACTGTCGGTATCCATCAGAGTTCCTCCCTGCTGTTCCACTGTTTTGGATTCGGACGACGTCCCGGAATTGGGCGCATTAAAGCACGAGACACGAGATTCGCCTAGGCGAAAATCGCGACAACGCGGCTGCGCGATTTCAACGACGCCGAAATCGTCCGCGAATAGCCGCTGCAAAAGTGTACCGGGCTGCGCGGAGGCCCGTCCTTTGTTTTCAGTGAGTTGCATCGATCTCAGCTCGCGCGGGTGTACCGGGCTGGAGTAGCGGCTCAGGAGTGTCGGAGGCCGGGGCGCTGGTGCATGGAAGGGCGGCGAGGTCCACGCGGAGCGGGAGGGAGTGCGACGCGTCCGGGCGGAGGCTGGCGTGGAGCGCGGAGCCGGAGGAGACGACGACGTGCGCGGGCGGCTCGATCCACTGGCCGGCGTCGTTGAGGCGCGTGTAGGCGTGGACGGCGCGAATAACGGCGTCGGCTGTGGGCGTGATGGCCTCGGCACTCTCGATGATGTGCTCGAGGGCGAAGCGGAGATTGCGTCCACGACGCGCGAACAGGCCGAGAGCGTGTGCGTGGCGATAAAGGCTCGTGCGGCTGGGAAGCTTGAATTCGAGCTTGATGTTGGAGACGTTGCGCCACTGAAGAAAGGCTTCCTCGATGGCGTCGCGTTCGGGATGGCGGCAGATGGTGCAGTTGCGCTCGTGGTAGGAGAGCGACGAGGCGCGGAGCGGGCGCTGGAGTTGCGCATCGTGATGTTTCGTCATTTTCGTAACTCTTTCTGGGGGCATTTGGATTGCTGCGGCCCCTCGATTGACGCTAGCACTTCGGGAAGGAAAAAGGGGGAGGGAGTTAGCGAAAAAAAGTACTAAGACCAAAACTGTACGAAAGGACAGTTGCTTCGAATGCACATAGGCGGGCCCTCAGCACGGCACCTTTCATCAGCCGCACCTGTAGTGGCGGCCTTCGGATCGACCGAATTCTCTCACGCCGCGCGCATCACCTCATCCGCCTCGTCACCCCCAGCAACAACACCCAAATCCTCCGCGAATAGCCCCCGCGCCCCCGCAATGCGCCCGCGGGGAAGCGGTTCCCGACA
>DATLWP010000157.1:0-2877 GCA_035576265.1 Candidatus Polarisedimenticolia bacterium | reverse complement strand
CAGTTGATCTGGTTCTCGCCAGCAGGCTTCTTCCCAAGGTCGTCGAATCGAAGTGTCATGGATCCCCTGCGCTCTGTGTGGGTTTTGTCTATTTCCTGCGGATTGCAACGCCAGAATAGCAGGAGCAAACGGCCCATTTTGTAATAGTTATGTAATACCGGGCCGAATGCGCTCGATTAGTAAGCAGACTGGTCTTCGGTACAGGGTCGAGCGCCAGCCGCATCGGTGGGTTCAATATGCCCGGTGGAGCGGCAGAAAACGCAGCAAAATCTACGGGAGACTATACCGATTTCGAAGGCGAGCGGCTCCGCCGGGAGCGATCATTCCGCGGCTTGTCAATCCCGCAGCTTTCCCGGATAATGAAATCTCCTCCAGACGCTGGTTTTCCATGGCGCTATGGTGCAACGGTTAGCACGCGGCCCTTTCAAGGCCGAAATACGGGTTCGATTCCCGTTAGCGCTACCAAATCCCCCAACGGTTCGCTGTCAATAACGTGATTACGCCGGATTGATGCGGCCCCACTCCGGCAATTCCCGGCGGCCGAGCAGGGCTTCGGCGGCCCACGCTCCCAGATGTACAGACTGCGCGATGCCGTGGCCCGCGTAAGCGCCGAGCACGATTCCATTCGGGTTCGCGGGATGCCGTGCGAACACCGGCCGCCAGTCTTCTCCGAACAGAAGAGGCCCGCCCCAGCGGTGCGTGAATTCGGCAGCAGCGAGCGCGGGGTGGAGGCCACGCACTCGCCGCTCGAGCAGCGCAAACATGCTCGCGGGCTCTTGCGCCGTGATATCGATCTGCGCTATGTCGCGCGAATCCGGCGCATCCACGAGTCCCGCGCCCCATAGGACGGAATTGTCGCGGCGCACGCGCCCCCAAAGATACGGGAAATCCACGGTGTAGAAAGGCTTTCGTTCGGCGAGGCCGATGGCTTCGATCTGTTTCTCGCCGAGCGGTGCGATAAGGGATGCAAGCGCCAGCATGGGATGCGCGGTGGCGTCGAGGCCGGAGAGCCGCAGAGAGAGCGCGTTCGTGGCGAACAGAATCTTCCCGGCGCGCACGCGGCCGCGCGCAAGCTGCAAGTCCGCGCCGGCGCTCCAATCCACGCGCTCGACCGGCGCATCCTCGATCACCGTGGCGCCGAGCTGCACCGCGGCGCGCGCCAAGCTGCTGACGAGCTTGCCCGGATTGAGCGTGCCGCCCGGCACTTCGTTCACGACACGGAGAGTGCCTGAATCATTCCACGCGACGGGCGAATCCGCGCGTCCGCCGCTGCGGCCGATTTCCCAGGCTCCGCCGAGCGCGAGTTCGCATTCTTCCGCGAGCGAAAAGCCGCACGCGCGCCCGAGATCTTCGAGAATCCTTGCCATGCCAGCGAGAACATCGCCGAGACCGGGAAGATCGCCCGCGGCACTTTCGGCCAGAACCATGCCGCCCGTTCGTCCACTCGAGCCCGCACCGATGCGTCCGGCCTCAACAACGACGACCGATCGTTCAGGGGACTGCAGACGCAGCCAGGCAGCAGCGGCCAGACCCGTGAAACCGCCGCCGATGACAGCGAAGTCCACCGACGGTGGCAACGGCTGTCGCCGTAGCGTGAAGTCGATTTCCCAAGGCGGAGCGCCCCAGGGATCGTGCGGTGCGGCAGAGTACATGGGATCGCGAAGCTTTCCACAATGTAGCGTTCAGAATTGACAGCTAACAGTTGGCCGCTGACGGGCAAGCCAAAGCAGTGCGGGGCGGAAGTGCGACCCCAAGCTGTACACGGTCGACTATCGACAGTTGATTTGCGCTGGTTCCCACACGCTGCTATCTGCAATCGTTTACAGAAGGCTTTCCGTCCAATTCTCGAGCGTGTGTTTCACATGGCCCACGAACTGATGTGCGATGGCGCCGTCCACCACGCGGTGATCGTAGGACAGCGAGAGGTAGATCATGGATCGGATGGCGATGGCATCGTCGATCACCACGGGGCGCTTCTGAATCGTGCCCAGGCCGAGAATCGCGACGTTCGGCTGATTGATCACCGCCAGGCCGATCAGCCCGCCGAAAGTCCCGGGATTCGTGATGGAAAAAGTGCTCTCGAGCACTTCGTGGGGCTTGAGCTTTTTCGTCCGGGCGCGTTCGGCCAGATCGTTCACCGTCCGCGCCAAACCAAGGAAATTCTTCTCCTCAGCGTTTTTGACCACGGGGACAATCAAGCCCGGATCGAGCGCCACGGCGATGCCGATGTTGCACTCCTTGTGAAGAACGAGATTCGTGCCGTCGACCGACGCGTTCACCACCGGGAAGGCGCGCAGGGCTTCGACGGCCGCGCGGATGAAGAAGGGCATGAACGTGAGTTTCGTGCCTGTCTCCTGCTCGAATTTTTCTTTCAATTTGGCGCGCAAGGCCACGATGGCAGAGACGTCCGCCTCATCGAGCGAATAGACGTGTGGCGATACGTGCTTGGACATCACCATGTGCTCGGCGATTTTCTGCCGCATGATGGACATCGGCTGGACTTCGTAGTGGCCGAAATAGATCTTTTCGGGAGGCACGCCGGCTTCGATCGCAAGCGCCGGAGCCGCGGCAGGTGCGGGAACGCCGGCAGCAGCACGCGGCGGAGCGCCCACAACTGCCCTTCCGCCTTCGATCGCCGCGAGGATGTCGCGCTTGCTCACGCGACCGCCTGCCCCCGTGCCGGACACTTGCGAGAGGTCGATCTGGTGCTCCCGGGCCAGCCGGCGGACGAGCGGAGAGCTGCGAACCTTGTGGCCATTCCCCGCGGGCTTAGCCGCCGCTACCGGAGCCGCTGGAACCTTCGCGGGAGGCGCGGGAGTCGGGCCGGCCTTCGGCGGCGCGGGCGCGGCAGAGGCTGGGGCGACTTTGGGAGCCTCA
>DATLWP010000156.1:0-4584 GCA_035576265.1 Candidatus Polarisedimenticolia bacterium | reverse complement strand
CTGTTCGTCTTCGTCGCGGCCCGGGCCTTCGCCGACGAAAACAAGCTCCGCCTTCGGATTTCCCACGCCGAAGACGATGTTCGTGCGCGAGCGATGCAGCTTGCAGCGCGTGCAGTTCGGTCCGATGTCGGCGCGAATGCGCTCGAGCGTGTCGCCCTCGATGCGTTCGGCAGCCTCGAATAGAGAAGGGCCGGTGACGGACGGAACAAAAGCCGGCGCAGGTGATGGTTTCTGCGCGGGAGGCTCCATGCGCCCGGGACGTGCCGCAGTCACCTCAGAAGATGAGCTGGCGGCCGGAGCTGCGGGAGCGCAGGCTTCTGGCTGCGCCGGTTGCGGCGAGAGCGCTTGGCCGGCGCGGTCGCGATAATAGGGCCCAAGACCTAGATCGTCGGCGTAGCGGAGCCAGGCTTCTGTGCGCGTGCGATTCGATTGGTCCACGAGGTGACAGATTATCAGCGACCGTGCGGAAATTCACAAGCGAGACTTCGCTCGGCGCAACAGAAACTCGGCGGGTCTGAAGACTCGAACGACATGAGAACAGAGCTACCGGGATTGGCGGAGGGCCACGATTTGGTCGAGGATGCGGTTGGCGACGTCGAATTTCGAGAGCATTGGGAGCGGAATCTCGCGACCATCGCGGAGGAAAAGCGTAACAATGTTGGTATCCGCGTCGAAGCCGGCGCCTTCCTGCGTGACATCGTTGGCGACGATCATGTCCGCGCCCTTGCGTGCGAGTTTCGCGCGGGCGTTTTCGGCGAGGCCGGTGGTTTCGGCGGCGAAGCCCACGAGCGTGCGCGTGCCTTTTTCGCGGCCAAGCTCCGCGAGGATATCGGGCGTGGGCTCGAGCTCGAGCGTGAGGCGTTCGTGACCGCGCTTGAGCTTTTGCGACTGTGGCGCGGCTGGGCGGTAATCCGCAACGGCCGCGGCCATGATGATGACGTCTGCTCCCGCGGCGTGCTCGCGCACAGCGCCCCGCATCTCCTCGGTCGAGCGTACCGGAACCCAGTCGGCGCCTTCGGGAACCGGCAGATCCGTCGGGCCAGCGACGAGCACCACGCGGGAGCCGCGCCGCACGGCCGCTTCGGCAATCGCGTAGCCCATCTTGCCGGAGGAGCGGTTCGTGAGAAAGCGCACGGGATCGAGGTCTTCGCAGGTCGGGCCGGCCGTGACGAGCACGGTCTGGCCGTCGAGATCGTGGCGCAGCCCAAGCACCTCGCACACCTTCTGCACGATCGAGTCCGTCGCCGCCAGCCGCCCGGCGCCCGTCATTCCGCAGGCGAGATAGCCTTCCTCGGGATCGACCACGTGCACGCCCCGCGAGCGCAGCGCTGCTAGATTCTCGCGCGTGACGGGATGCTCCCACATGTTCACATTCATCGCTGGAGCGACCACCACCGGGGCCTTCGTCGCAAGATACAGCGTGGAGAGAAAGTCGCTGGCGATGCCGTGGGCAAACTGCGCCAGGATATCGGCGGTCGCCGGAGCCACGAGCAGAAGGTCGATCCGCTGCGCGACGGCGATATGCTCGATGGCGCTTTCGACGTTCGCGGGAGCGGCGTCGTCCGCGCCGAACATTTCGGTGATCACTTTCTGACCGGTGAGCGCGGCGAAGGTGAGCGGCGCGACAAACTCCCGCGCGGCGCGGGTCATCACGACCTGCACATCGAGTTTTTCCTGCTGCAGGCGGCGGACGAGATCCGCGGCTTTATAAGCCGCCACTCCGCCGGTTACGCCCAGAGCGATTTTCATGACTCAGTGCCAGGGGCGGCCGCTTCCCCGGATACACGCGGGATCAATTCTGGCGGCCGCTATAAGAGCTCTCCTCACGACGATCCGCAGCCCGCGAGGAGCAGCTGTCGTGCAAGCCAGCGGCTACTTTCGGCGCTTGCCGTCCCTTTCTTCCGATTCCTCCATGAGCTCCGGCATTTCGTATTCCAGGAGCCCGTGCCGCAATTCTTCTTCCGCAATGCGCGCGGGCTTGCGCGATTTCGGGTTATCCACCAGAGGCCGCCCGCCCATCATCAATTGCCGGGCCCGGCGCGAAACGAGGACGACATAGGCAAACTGGCTTTCAGGTGCCTCTTTGAGAACGGCCATGAGATGGTCAGCCTCCAAAAGACTTCAGAATTTCGCGAATGCGCTCTTCTTTTTGCGTCATCAGACAGCGCGAAGCGATCGCGATGGCCTGTGCCTCGCGACCGGCGCGCTCGAGATCATCGTTGATGATGGCAAAATCATAACTGCGGTACTTCAACATTTCCTTCCGCGACTGCTCCAGGCGGCGGCGAATCTCGTCCTCCGAATCCTGGCCGCGGGAGCGGATGCGCCGCTCGACATCTTCCCGCGAAGGCGGCACGACGAAAATGGCGACGGAGCGCGGCAGTTTCTCCTTCACTTGCAGCGCGCCCGCGATGTCAATTTCGAGAACCAGATCCTTCTTTTGCGCCCACGCCTCGTCGAGCCACTTCTTGGGCGTCCCGTACCAATTCTTTCCGAAGACCTGGGCGTATTCGAGAAATTCGTCCCGGGCCACCATCCGCTGGAATTCGGCCTCCGATACAAAATTGTACCACTTGCCCTCGCTCTCCGTCTTGCGAGGGGGGCGCGTGGTGCACGAAACCGACAGCATCGTGCCTGGGAGCTCCAGGATTTTCTGCACGAGCGTGGACTTTCCTGAGCCCGACGGCCCGGAAACGATCAGCACCAATGGCTGCCGCTGGTTCATTCGATGTTCTGCACCTGTTCCCGAAGTTTTTCGATCTCCGACTTGATCTCGATCCCGAGCCGCGTGATTTCCATGCCTTCATCTTCCGTTCCGGGAGTTTTCGAGAGCAGCGTATTGGCCTCGCGCTGCATCTCCTGCAGCAGAAAATCGAGCTTCTTGCCCGCATCAGCGGCGCCGCTGAGCAGGGATTCGAACTGGCGCACGTGACTGGCGAGCCGCGCGAGCTCCTCGGAGACATCGCTGCGTTCCGCGGCCAGCGCCGCTTCCTGCGCGAGCCGCGCGGGATCAAGCTGCGCTTCGCCGAGCAAATCCTTCAGCCGCAATTCGAGCCGACGGGCGAAGGCCGGGCGGGCACGCTCTGCCAACGGTACGACTTGCGCGGCCAAGTCTGCGATATGGGACAACCGCCTCGACATGTCTTGGCAAAGCGCTTCGCCTTCCTGCTCGCGCATGCGGTCGAGCTGGTCGAGCGCTTCCATAAGGCACGGCACCGCGACGCTCTCGAGCCGAGTGAGTTCTTCATCGAGCGACGCAGCCGGAGGCCCGATCACGCCGGGCAGGCGCAAGATGGAAGCCATGTCCGGCTCCGTGTGGAATCCGAACTGTTTTTGGAGAGCGTGGACGGCCTGCAGGTAGGCCGCCGCGACTTCCTCGTTGACTCCGACGGCGGCCGGGCCGGCGAGATCGTAGCGCAACGTGACGTCGAGATGGCCGCGCCGGATACGCTCACGGATAATCTGCCGGATGCGCGGTTCGAGCGCCTCGAAACCATCCGGCACGCGCAAGTGCAGATCGAGAAAGCGGTGATTCACGCTCCGCACAGAAACACGCAGAGTCCATCCGTTCTCGACGGCGCGCGCCTGCGCGTAACCCGTCATGGACTTGAGCGATTTCGGCTTCGCGGCCGCACCTTTCGACGGATTCGCGGGGGTGGATTGGGAGCGCACGGTGGACATTTTCACACCGGGCCTGCGGCGGGCGACACCGGCTCGGCATCGCGGAATTGCATATCGTAGAGGCGCGCATAGATGCCGCCTCGCGCCAGAAGCTCCTCGTGCGTGCCACGCTCGCGGATCGATCCGCCGTCGAGCACAGCAATCACGTCGGCGCGACGAATCGTCGAAAGGCGGTGGGCGATGACGAAGACGGTCCGGCCAGTCATAAGATTATTGAGCGCACGCTGCACAAGCATCTCGGATTCCGAATCAAGCTCGGAGGTGGCTTCGTCGAGAATCAGGATCGGCGCATCTTTGAGCAGGGCCCGCGCGATCGCCAGTCGTTGCCGCTGGCCTCCCGATAGACGCTGGCCGCGATCGCCGACGAGCGTCTGGTAACCCCGCGGCATCTGCATGATGAAATCGTGCGCCAGAGCTGCCTGCGCGGCGGCGACGATTTTTTCGTCCGGCATGTCCGGGCGGCCGTAGCAGAGATTATTGCGAACCGTGTCGTTGAACAGGATCGTTTCCTGGGTGACGATGGCCATCTGTTCGCGCAGCGAGCGGAGCGTGACGTCGCGAACGTCGTATCCATCGATCCGCACCTCGCCTCCGGTTGCCGCGTGAAAGCGCGGCAGGAGATTTACGAGGGTGGTCTTGCCGGCCCCGCTCGATCCAACGATGGCGACGACCGCGCCAGCCGGCACTTTCAGGTCGATCCCTTTCAGGATGAGCGGACCTCCGTCGTAGGCGAAGCTCGCGTTGTTGAATTCGATCGACTTCGCGAACGTCGGCAGCACCTTCGCGTTTGGCTGCTCCATGTTCTCTTCCGGCAGGTCGAGGAAAGCGAACACCTGCGAGGAGATTCCGGCCGCCTGCAGGAATAACTGATAGATGCTGCCGATGCGCTTCACCGGCTCGTAT
>DATLWP010000155.1:0-9096 GCA_035576265.1 Candidatus Polarisedimenticolia bacterium | reverse complement strand
GCAGCTCTCGGTTACGCACAAATTCTGTTTACGCTGCCGGTGAGCCTATTCGGCATGTCGGTGTCGGCGGCGGAGCTGCCGCACATGTCGGGCACCATCGGCAGCGCCGAGGAGGTGGCACCGCTGCTGCGGGAGCGTCTGGGCGCCGGACTTCGCCAGATTTCCTTCTTTGTGGTGCCTTCCATGGCGGCGTTCCTGGTCCTTGGCGACGTGATCGTGGGAGCCATCTATCGAACCGGGCAATTCTCGGAATCGGACGTGATCTACGTGTGGGGAATCCTGGCGGGAGCAATGGTGGGAATTCTGGCCTCGACGCTGGGACGATTGTATTCGTCAACTTACTACGCGCTGCGGGACACACGTACGCCTCTGCGATACGCCATCGTGCGCGTGATTCTGACTACAATCCTGGGATATCTTTGCGCACTACCGCTGCCGCCTGCGCTGGGAATCGCCGCGCGGTGGGGCGTTGCCGGGCTTACGATTTCCGCAGGAGTGTCGTCGTGGGTTGAATTCACGCTGCTGCGGCGCACATTGAATGGACGCATTGGCCGAACGGGCGTGCCGGTTTCTTTTCTCGCGAAGCTCTGGTTGGCCGCTCTTCTGGGGGCGGGAACGGGCTGGGTGATTCACCATTCCTTCCGGCATCACTCGCCCATTCTCACCGCGATTGTGGTGCTAGGACCGTACGGAATCGTCTATTTTGCCGCGACGCTGGCGCTGGGCGTCCCGGAAATGCGGGCGTTGCTGAGGCGAGGAATGGCCATGACGGGCCGCGCGTAGAGACGACGAAGACGGCGCTCGCCGATCCTGCCGAAGGAAATCGGAATGGCGCTAATACTTGAAGACGATGCCTGCGAAGAGTCTCGGGCTGTACTGGTAGGTACTGAAGTATCGCGTTCCAACCATATCTGCCCCAACCCGGTATGCCACCCGACGACGGTTCGCGCCAATGTCGATCCCTGCGCCCACTTCGTAGGCTAGCGCCGACTGACTTCCGTACGCCGTTTGCGGCAGGAAGTGCGTCCCGCCCACGAGGCCGTGCGCCCACAATTCCAGCCCGCGCGGCGCCGACCATCGGAAGCGGGGACCGCCCATTGCCAGGAGAAATTTAGCCGTGCATCCGCAGACACCGGGTTGCGAGCCGAACGCCGCCACCAATTCGCCCTCCGCGCCGATCCAGCGTCCGCGGGGGTAGTAGACCAAGCCGAAGTCAAGGCCGTGCAAATTCGGAGCAACGTTGGGCACTTCGTAAAACCGGACGAACGTATAGCCCGCATAAAGCTGCCAATTGAAAACCTGGAAGACTCCGTAGACCGGGGGCTGTTGCGCTGCCGGATCGCTCGAAGCCGACGCATCGGATATCGCCAGACCGCTGGCGCCCGGTGCGGCGGCGACCGGCGACATCGCCAGCGCGAAAAGCCGGGGCGAGTTCAGCGGCGATGTGATGCCCGCCACTTCCAGGCGAGAAAATGCAGGTTGTACAGAGACTTCCAGATTCGATTGCGCCGAGGCACCCGCGGTAAAAAGAAGGATGGCCCCGAACATAAACGCAGCATGTCGCATCGCCCAGTCTCCCCTCAGCGTCCCGCCCGCCTGCTGGCAGTCCCTAATTTGACCGACCCGAGGGCGACATGTCCACCCCTAATCGATCTTCCGCGACACGAAAAGGCAACAGCTAATCCAGTTTCGACGCACGAGGGTAGTATTTTTCGATCATTCGGCCGGTCATCAGGCCGCCTTCATACTCGGGAATAATCACGTCATCGGCTCCCGAATTGCGGATCGCATTGGCGTACCGCTGCTGGCCGGCTCGGGTAATGATCTTCAGCTTCGGATTGAGGGCTCGGGCGGTCACCGTGATATAGAGATTATCGGCGTCATTGTCGATCAGTACGCAGATGCCGCGGGCTCGCTGGACGCCGGCGGACAGCAGGACGTCGTGGCGCTTCGCGTCGCCATGAACGATCAGCATTCCGTCCTTCAAGAGCTCCCGGTAGAGCCCCTCGTTCGTTTCAATCAGCACGAACGGTATTTTCAAGCGGTTCAACTGATCGACAGCGGTGCGGCCGACCTGGCCGTAGCCGCACACGATGAAATGGTCCTCCACTTTATCGATCGCCGCCTCATTCATAATAAATCTCCACGCCTCCAGGCCCTGGCGCCGAAAGATCACGCCGAGAACCCGTTCGGCAATCCAGATCTGAAATGAGAAAACCCCGAGGTATACGAAGTCGGCAAAAAGTTTCGTAGCATCTCGCGCGTTGCGATATTCGATCGAATGGGGATGAATGATCCAAAATAAAGCATCCACCCACCGCAATCCCTCGAGCTTCATGTAGACGAGGACGCACAACAGGTTGAAGACCGCGAAGGCCGCCACCGGCCACGCCAGCCGGCGCAACACGACGGTTGTGGCGCGAACGACCGGGGTGCGCATCGCCATCCTCCCTTCAATCGCGGGGAGCGCCCGTCGGAAATTCCCCGTTGATGCGGCAGATTATAGCTGGCTGGCGCGACCGCGCCGACGCAGTTCCGAAAAAATCCAATGGCTGCGGCTTGACGGAATCGTCCTTAGACGGCTGGCATCGCCCCCCTAACCGAAGTTGCTCAGGTGCTTTCAGGAAGCGCCGGGCGCGCTGCGCATCGTCGCACGTCTAATTCCATCGAACGGAGCAAGCCGCCGTGGGATTTCGCGTTGGCGCGCGCCGCGGCGTGCGCGGGGTCAAAGGCGGATTTTGTCGCCGAGCCGGAGCTTCTAACGCGCCTTCGGCGCGGGCTGAATTTCGACAAACTGCCAGCCAAAACGACCCTTGATGCAGAGATTGCCGGAGGTCACGCCGTTGTCCACAGGAGACGTCACGCGAACGATTTTGCCATCCTGCGCGTGAACGGTGAGCTCGCAGCCCACGCCGCAATAAGGACAGATCGTGTCGGTGCGCGTCTGGCGAGACTCGTCCCACGTGCCCGCCCGGCGCATGTCGTATTCGCTCTTGAACATCAAGGCTCCGGTCGGGCAGACGCCGATGCAATTCCCGCAATACACGCAGGCGGAATCCGGCAACGGCACATCGCATTCCGTTGCGATGTGCGCGGAAAAACCGCGTCCGGCAACGGCGATGGCGAAGGTGTTCTGCGCATCGACGCCGCACGCTTCGACGCACTTGTAACAGAGGATGCACTTCGAATAGTCGCGGATGTAGAGATCGTTGTCGATTTTCGGCGGCTGGGCCACCGTGGCGGCGGAGGGTCCGAAGCGCCCGGGATGAGCGTCGTACCGCTTCAGGTAGCCCGCAAACGCCGGCGCCGTAGACACATCGACGGACGAAGCCAGAAACTCGAGGATCATCCGGCGGCTCAGGCGAACGCGCTCCGAATCCGTTTGGATCGACATCCCCGGCTCGGCCTTCCGCGAGCATGCGGGGACCAGCGTGCGCGACCCTTCGAGTTCGACCACGCACACGCGGCAGACGTTCACCGGCGTGAGGCTCTCAAGGAAGCACAGCGTGGGAATGTCGATGCCCAGTTTGCGGGCGGCATCCAAGATCGTCGAACCGTCCGGAACCGAGACCGCTTTGCCATCAATTTTGATTTCCACCGTCGCGCGCGGGGGCTGAGGCGGAACCCTGGGGACCGGTCCGCGAGGAATTGGGATCAGTGGTGTAGGGGCCTGGGCCGGTTCGCTCATTAGAATAGACTCCATCGGTTCAAGGCGGATTCCAGGGCGCTCGACGCCGTTTGACCGAGGCCACAAATCGAGGCGTCGCGCATGGCCTGCGCCATTTCTCGCAGCGTGCTGACTTCCTGCGCCGTGGAACCGAGCGGACTCTTCTTCACCAGGCGCTCGAGAGCCTCGTGCTGTCGAACGGTTCCGACGCGGCAAGGAACGCACTGGCCGCATGTCTCATGCCGGAAAAATCCGGCGATGCGCAGAAGGATCTGTTTGAGATCGGTCGAGTCGTCGAACAGCATGATGACCCCGGAGCCGAGTGAGGCGCCGATCGCGCGCGTCCCTTCGAAGGTGAGCAGGGTATCGAGCTCCTTCGGCGAGACGAACGTGCCGGCCGCTCCGCCGAGCAGGACGGCCTGGAGCCTTCCGTTGCCTCCCACTCCGCCCGCGAGGTCGATCAAGTTGCGAAGCGTGGCGCCGAACGGAACTTCGTACACGCCGGGCCGGCCGACATGGCCGCACAGGCAAAAAAGACGGTATCCCGCCGAGTTTGCCGTGCCGATGCGGGCGTAGGCGGCGCCGCCCATGCGAATAATCTCCGGAACGTTGATGAGCGTCTCGACGTTGTTCACCACAGTGGGCTGCCGGAACAGGCCCGCCTGCGTCGGAAAGGGCGGCTTATTGCGCGGTTCGCCGCGATACCCTTCGATGGAATTGAACAGCGCGGTTTCTTCGCCGCAGATGTAGGCGCCCGCGCCGCGGCGCAATTCGATGTCGAAGCGAAGGCCGCGACCCAGAATATCGTCGCCGAGGAATCCATTGGTGCGAGCCGCTTGGATCGCATGAGCCAGCCGCTCGGCTGCCAGCGGATATTCGCCGCGAAGGTAAATGAAGCCCTTTTGCGCGCCGGTGGCCAAACCGGCGATCGTCATACCCTCGAGGACAGCGAAGGGGTCTCCCTCCATCACGATGCGATCTTTGAAGGTGCCCGGCTCCGACTCGTCGGCATTGCAAACGACGTAATAGGTACGATCGCGTCCGCGCTGTGCCAGCAGCGCCTCCCATTTCTTTCCTGTGGGAAAGGCGGCGCCTCCGCGCCCGAGGAGACGCGACTCGATCACTTCGCGCACCACGCCTTCGGGTCCCAAGTCCAACGCCCGGCGCAGCGCGTCGTAGCCATCCTTTTGCTTATAGTCATCGAGGCTCGCCGGGTTGACTTGGCCGACGCGGCGGAGCAAGCGAAGCTCCGGGCGGCCCGCCTGCGGAACCGACAGCTTCGTGCTCAATGCGTCGGGCTCGGCAGGCAGTTTGCCTGCGACCGCATCGCGCAGCAACGATTCAACGCCAGCAGGGTCGGCGGGAGCGAGGACGCGTTCGCGCGGCTCCTCGGCGGACGTCGTGACGAGAGCCGCGGGCGCGCGTTCGCAAAGACCAAGGCAGGTGCTTCGGACCCACGTCGCCCGGCCGTTCAGGGAGGGCGAGCCCGCCGGACCAAGCTGGGATTCTAATTTCTTGCAAAGCGATTCGGCGCCGCGGGCAAGGCAGCCAATGTCGTCGCAAACGTGGGCGACCACGGCAGGCCGCGGCGCGAGCGAGAACATCCCGTAGAACGAAGCCACGCCATGAACTTCCGCGGGAGCAACATCCAGCCGCACGGCAATGTAGTTCAAGGCACCCGGGCTGATCCATCCGACGCGCGACTGAACGGCATGAAGCGCCGGCAGCAGCAGGTGCCGCTGCGCGCGCTTTTCCTGGCCGCCGAATGCGACGCGATCGTCGATTCCGATCCGCCGCTTGCCACCTTCCCAACCGGACTCCGGGGGGCCTAAGAGATTGTCAACCGCGGACTGTTCCTCAGCAGAAGCTCGGGCATCGGTCAGATGAACGTCCAATTAGTTCTCCTGGCACTTGTCGATGCGAATCGCGGTGGCCTTAAACTCCGCCGTCCCGGATTTGGGATCGATCGCATCGATCGTCAGGTCGTTTGTGGCGACCTGATCGTGGAAATGAAATGTAAGAAAAGCAAGACCGGGGCGCAAACCGCTATCAAACCGCACCGGCGCGATCACGGAGCCCCGGCGCGAGCTGACCCGCACCTTCTCTCCCTCGCGCACGTTGTAGCGCGCGGCATCTTCCGGTGAAATTTCCAGAGCCTCCTCCTGGCGGATCGGAGAGGAGTAGCGGCTGCTCTGCACACCGGTATTGTAGGAATCGAGTCTGCGGCCGGTGGTCAGGCGAATGGGATACTCGTCGTTGAGTTGATCGACGGGGGGTGAGAATTCCACCGCGCTGAATGGAGCGCGCGGGCCGATCAGCGGCGTCTCCCACAGCCGGGCGTGCAGAAAAATTTCGCCCGGATGCGATTCGTCATAGCAAGGCCACTGGATACCGCCCAGCTCCTCCAGCCGCTTGTAGCTCATGCCCGCGTGCATCGGGCTGAGCTGCCGCAATTCGTTCCAGATGCGCTCCGCGTCCGGCTTGCCCCAATCATGGCCGAGGCGCCGGGCCAGATCGAAAATGATTTCGGTGTCGTCGCGTACGCCGGGAGGCGGCGGCACCGCCGCGCGGACGCGCTGCACGCGGCGCTCGCTCGACGTCACCGTGCCCTCGGATTCGCACCAACCTGCCGTCGCCGGCAATACGACGTCCGCCAGGGTCGCCGTCGCGGTGTAGAACAAGTCCTGCACCACCAGGAACTCCAGCCCGCCGAGCAGTTTGCGAGCGCGGTGGCGGTCCGCCTCCGAATCGGCGGGGTTCTCGCCGAGCGCGTAGACAGTGGTCAATTCGCCGCGCTCCATGGCATCGAACATATCGCTCAAGCGCAAGCCGCGCTTGGGATCAATCTTCTTGCCCCAGGCGCGCTCGAACTTCCCGCGCAACTCGTCGTTCTCGACGTGCTGGAAGCCCGGCAGACGGTCGGGAAGCGCGCCCATATCTCCCCCGCCCTGGACGTTGTTCTGCCCGCGCAGCGGATTGATGCCGCTGCCGTAGCGGCCCACGTGGCCGGTCAGCAAGGCGAGGTTGATGAGCGCGAGGACGTTGTCCGCCGCGTTGTGATGTTCGGTGATGCCGAGGGTCCAGCACAACTCGGCCCGCTCGGCACGAGCGTAGGCGTGCGCGGTCTCGCGTATAACCTGCGCCGGAACTCCCGTTTCGCGCTCGGCGCGCTCGAGCGTGTATTTTTCCACGCACTTCTTGTAGGCTTCGAAGCCGCTGGTTGCGTGCTCGATAAATCGGGAATTCGCCAGCCCCGAGGCGATGATCTCTCGGCCCATGGCGTTGGCCAAAGTGATGTCCGAGCCGACGTCAAGCCCCAGCCAGACGTCCGCCCACTGAGCTGAGCTCGTGCGCCGCGGATCGACCACGTACAGCTTGGCGCCATTCCGCACCCCTTTCAGCAAATGGTGAAAGAAGATGGGGTGCGTCTCGCGCGCATTCGAGCCCCACAGAAGAATGACATGCGTATTTTCAATCGCGTGGTACGAACTCGTACCGCCGCCCGCCCCGAAAACCGTCGCCAGACCGACGACGCTCGGGGCGTGTCAAGTCCGGTTGCAGCTGTCGATGTTGTTGCAACCGATGACCGAGCGAACGAACTTTTGGGCCACATAGTTCAGCTCGTTGGTTGCCTTCGAGCAGCTGAACATGCCGAACGTCCGCGCACCGTGCTTTTGAACCTGCTCTCGAAACCTCCGGGCCACGAGATCCAGCGCTTCGTCCCAGGTAGCGGGGCGATGGGAGCCATTCGAGCGGACGAGCGGCTGCGTCAGCCGGCTTTTCGTTGGGATCGCCATATCAGGCGTTTCCTCCGCTGATAATTTTGCCACACCGCGACACGCACTCAAAGGGGTATGTGGCGCGATTCCCCCGGTGCGTTCGCACCTTGCGCGGCCTTGCCGGCGCATTTCGCTTTTCTTCGCCAGCCCGCAAGATGCTTACGCATCTCGGCTCCCCTATAATGTCCCTGCGTCCATCCCAAAAGGAGCGCTCCATGCCAGACACGCCAGCCGCCCCAACGTCCAATGCGCCGGGCACAACCTATTCATTTCTGCTCGACGCCTACGAGACCGAAATTCTGAAGATCGCCGGAATCTGGTCCGCGTTCCCCGATGAAGCGCTCGGTTTTCGCCCGAGCCCGAAGTCCCGCACGGTTCTAGAACAGATGGAGCATCAGGTGCAGTCCGAGGGGCGATGGATGTCCACCATGCTGGGGATCGACACGGGAGATCCCAACCCCGCCGAAAAATTGAAGCGCGCCTACGTCGAAAAATACCGCGCGGACGCCGCGCGCCGCCTAGCGATCCTGCGCGCCGAGCCCGATTCGTGGTGGGGCGAGCCCGCGTCTTTTTTCGACGTCACGCGCTCCCGCGCGTGGATCTTCACGCGCCGGATCAACCACTCGGCCCATCATCGCGGACAATTGATCGTCTATCTGCGCCTTCTGGGCGTTCCCGTTCCCTCCGTGTACGGGCCGACGGCCGATACCAACGGCAAAGTCATCTATCAATTTTGACCGGGCGCGATGCTTGGTACAATCGTGGCCGCAGTCATACGCGGGTGGCGGAAATTCTCTGGGGCACGGGCGCGCCGGCCGGTTTTCCTCGACCACCGTCACATCTGCGGATTCATAGCGCGCACAGGGGAGGCTCTTGATGGAAGGCGCATTCATTTGTGAAGGCATTCGCACGCCCATCGGGCGTTACGGCGGAGCACTGGCGCAGGTGCGCACCGACGACCTAGCGGCGCATCCGCTGACCGTATTGCGGCGCAAATTCGAGAAGAGCGACTGGAGTTCGATCGACGAAGTATTCTACGGCTGTTCGAATCAGGCTGGAGAGGACAATCGCAACGTGGGCCGCATGGCGTCTCTGCTGGCCGGCATCCCCCACTCCGTCCCCGCAGCCACGGTGAACCGGCTGTGCGGCTCGGGCATGGAGGCGGTGTCGATGGCGGCGCGAGGCATCGCCGCCGGTGAAATTTCGCTGGCCATCGCGGGAGGGGTCGAGAGCATGACCCGCAGCCCGCTGGTGATCCCTAAAGCGAACACGGCGTTCTCGCGGGACGCCGCAATCTACGACTCCACAATCGGCTGGCGATTCGTAAACCCCGCCATGAAGAAAAAGTACGGCATCGACTCCATGGCGGAAACGGCCGAGAACGTATCGGAAGATTACAAGATCGACCGCGAGTCGCAGGACCGCTTCGCGTTCCGCTCGCAACAGAAAGCCGCCGCCGCGCAGAAATCGGGCGTCCTAGCGGAGGAAATCGCGCCCGTGGATGTGCCGGGGCCCAAGGGAACGGTCACCACCGTCTCCCAGGACGAGCACATCCGCGCGGATACGACACTCGAAAAACTCGCCAAGCTACCCGCGCTTTTCCGGCAGAACGGCACGGTGACCGCGGGAAATTCCTCCGGCATCAACGAC
>DATLWP010000154.1:0-3451 GCA_035576265.1 Candidatus Polarisedimenticolia bacterium | reverse complement strand
AGCCGGTCACGCTGTAGGTCTTCGACAATGCGTTGATCGTGACGGTGCGCTCGCGCATTCCTTCGAGTGTCGCGAGAGAAATGTGCCGCGCGCCGTCGTAGAGCATGTGCTCGTAGATTTCGTCGGTGATGGCGAACGCGTTCCACCGCACGCAGAGGTCGCGGATGCGCTCGAGTTCGGCGCGCTCGAACACCTTTCCTGTTGGGTTGTTCGGCGTGTTGAGGATGATCGCCTTGGTCGCGGGATTGAACGCCGCCGCCAGTTCCTCCGGGTCAAACGACCAATCGGGCGCCCGGAGTTTCACGAAACGCGGCGTCGCGCCGGAAAGAATTGCGTCCGGGCCGTAGTTTTCATAGAACGGCTCGAACACCACCACTTCGTCGCCCGGATTGATGATGGCCAGCATCGACGACATCATTGCTTCCGTCGAGCCGCAACAAACGGTGATCTCGCGCTCGGGGTCTACCGAAAGACCCTGCGTGCGCTCGAATTTCTGCGCGATCGCGTCGCGGAACCGCTTCGCGCCCCAGGTGATGGCGTACTGGTTGATGTCGGCGTCGATGGCATCCTTCGCGGCGCGCTTGATTTCGGCGGGAGCGGCAAAATCGGGAAAGCCCTGCGAAAGATTCACGGCGCCGTATTGCAGCGCCAGGCGCGTCATTTCGCGGATCACCGATTCGGTGAATCGCTCGGCTTTGGTGGAGAGCTTCGGGCTAGCGGCTGCGGCGCGTTCCGGCTTTGCGGGGTGCATTGTGTGCTCCATAGAGGCGGCGGTAGATCTCGGCGTTGCGCATCACGATCTGAACGTACTCGCGCGTCTCGGTGAACGGTATCGAGTCCACGAATTCCGCCGTTTCGCGGTAATTCTGCCCCGCGGTCCAGGATGTGACTCGGTCTTCACCCGCGTTGTACGCGGCCAGCGCCGCTTCGACGCTGCCAAACTGCTTTCGCAGCTCCGCAAAATATACGGTCCCGAGCCGGATATTGTAATCTGGATCCACGAGCTTCGCGCGCGAATAGCGGACTCGGGACTGCCTCGCGACGAGCCGAGCCGTCTGCGGCAGAAGCTGCATCAGCCCGATGGCGTTTGCGATGGAACGCGCTTCAGGCTCGAACGCGGACTCCTGGCGAATCAAACCTGTTACCAGCATCGGGTCGAGTCCCTTCCGGGCTGACCAGCGGCGAATGGAGTGCTCGAACGGTATGGGGTAGGCGGCGAGCCAGACCGGGCGCGGCACTTCGGAAAACGACCGCGATTCGAGCTGCGGGTACACTTGGCGGACCATGACGATCGCGCCCCCGGAATGTCCCGCTGCGTTCGATGCCTGCGCGGCCTCGAGCAGCAGAGCAGGCTCTCCCGTGGCGGCGTATCCGGCACGCAGTTCGAGCGCGGCGGACGCGTCGAACGCAATCGACCGCAGCGCGTCGGCGCGCGCGCGGCGCGATGCGGCGGGGGAAGACGGTGGATCGCTCACCGCGAGAGCGGATGGCACGGGCGGAACCGCCGCGAGTATGTCCGGGTCTTCTTTCGGCCCTGGCCCGAGCGCGCGAAGACGCCTGCCACCCAGGTTTCCGAAATAGTTCTGCGCGTAGCGTTCCGCTAGTTTTGCGTAGTAGCCGCGCGCAATGGGCTTCGCTCCCGCCTCCTCGGCGAGGCGCCCGAGCCAATAGAGTGCGTCGGCTGTGAACGGCGATGCCGGAAAGCGCCGTATATGTTCTTCCAGCAATTTCGCGGCTCCCGGCTGCCGCTTCAGGACGGCAACCCATGCCACGCGCCACTGTGCCGCGTCGGCATCGGGGGCCGTTGGAAACTGATCGGCGACGCGCGCGTAGTAGCTCACCGCGCGATCTCGATCCAGCTGCACCCAGTAATAATTGCCCGCGAGAAAAAGAGCCGCCTCGGCCCATCCGCTCGTTGGCGCCCGCGAGACCAGCGATTCGACCGCGGCAGCCATCTGCGCGTCCTGCTGCAGCCCGCGATAATAGTCCGCCAGCGCGCGGTAGCGCTCTGCGTCCACGTCCGGATCGCTGATCTTGAGCGCAGCCATCTCCGCTGGTGCTGCGCCGAGCGCCACGCCGCATTCCAAAATGCGCAGCTCCGCTCGCTCGCCATCCGCGCCGGAAAGCTGCGGCAGGATTTCGGCGTACTCATTGCGCGCGTCGGACCATTGCCTCGCATTGAACAAAATGGCCGCATGGGCAAACCGCCGTTCCACCGGAAGAGGAGGAAATTGCGACCCTAAGGTGCTGTGGAGGAAAGCGAGCTTGGCGCGGGCTTGCACGGCCTCGTCGCTCAGCGCGAAGCGGAGGTAGACCGCCTGATAATCGGCGGCCGCTTCGAGTAATTGTCCGGATTGCTCGTGGGCTTGCGCGCGCAGGAAGAGCAGCGCCGGCCTATCGGTCGTCTGCGCGTAACGACCGAGGGCCTCGACGGCTTCGGCCGGGCGATTCAATTCAAGGGCTGTGCCGCCGAGCGACTCGAGCGCTTGATCTGTCATCACCGAATCCGGAAAATCCTTGCGAAGCCTTTCGAGTTCGGCCAGTGCGTCGGCGCTCTGACTCAGGGCGAGATCCGTCTGGGCCTTCCAATAGAGCGCGTAGTCGCCGAGCAGCGGATCGTCTTTCGCGCGTTCGAGCCACTTCGCCGCCTGCGCATACTGCGCACGGCCGTAGTCGAAATAGCCCAGCGCCAGCGCCGCGCGCGTCCCCAGGACGCCGGAGGCCCTCTTCTCCGCGTAGACTTTCAGCCGCGCGTAGGCCCAGGCGGAATTCTTCTGCTTGAGCAGCCGCGACAACGCTTCGAGCTGCTTCTTGGTGAATGCCTCTTTGGCAGGGACCGCGGCCGCCGCCGTCGTCCAAACACAGATGACCAGACACACGGACAGCACAACGCCGACCGGGCACACGACCCGGTCCGCGAATTTCATCGCGAATGTCTTAGTGCCGCAGAACGGGCGAGGGATAGGGATATTCTCCGAGGGCGGCGACATCGCCCTCGGCGAGGATTTCCACCATCCAGCGATGGAAGTAATCCACCGGATGCTCCAGAATCGCGCGGAACCGACGATCGTATTCCTTACGGGCTTTATCGAGATCACTTCGCAACCGGTAACAGATATCTTTGTGTTCGCGGCCCATTCGGACGTCCTGGGGCCGCAGTAGTTTGATGTCCTGCATGGCCACTTTGGCTACCCGGTTTGCGCGGCGGTGCAGGTCTTGCATTTCGGGTGAAAGGCTCAAGACGTCGAAGTCCGGCGCTTTTGCGGCCCTCGGTCTCTCGACCGGAATCGCGGTGGGCGCTTCCGCCTTGGCGGGTCGCTCCTTCGTGAGAGGCTGTTTCGCCGATACCGCTGGTTCCTCTTCCGCCCATTCGGATTCGACCTCTGCGGCCGAACGCCCACTCGCGGTCGATGCCGGCGGCTCCTCGACCTCCACGGCAGCCGCATCTGCT
>DATLWP010000153.1:0-9182 GCA_035576265.1 Candidatus Polarisedimenticolia bacterium | reverse complement strand
ATCGCTTGCGCTTTGATTTCTCCCATTTCGCCGCTGTGGATCAGAGCGAAATGGCCGATATCGAGCAGCAAGTGAACGAAAAGATCTGGACGAATCTCGAGCTTCGCACGGACATTATGAATATCGACGACGCACTGGCCTCCGGCGCGCTCGCCTTCTTCGGTGACAAGTATCCGGAGGCCAACGTACGCGTCGTCACGATTTCCGACGCCGCCTCACCGCGCGGCTTCTACAGCAGGGAGCTTTGCGGCGGCACGCATGTTAGTCGCACGGGCGAAATCGGAATCTTCAAGATTGTGGCCGAGCAATCCACGGCTGCGGGCATCCGCCGGATCGAGGCCATCACCGGCGACCGCGCTCTCGCCGATTACAACCGGGCCCTCACGATCCTCAGGGTGGCGGCCGGCCTGCTGAACACCTCTGAAGAGGGCCTAATCGAAGCAATCGAGCGGCAGTCCGACTCCGCCAAGCAACTCGAGAAGCAGGTCGAGGCCTTTAAACGCAAGGCGGCCGGTTCTCAGGCCCAGGGGCTCCTCGAAACTGCCCGCGATCTCAAGGGTATTCGGGTTCTGGCCGCACAGGTCAGCGGCTTTGACCGCGATGCCCTGCGCCAGCTCGTGGATGCCCTCCGCCAAAAGCTCGGGTCGGGTGTGGTCGTCCTGGCTACCGCCGAGGACGGCAAAGTCGCTCTAATTGCAGGAGTTACGAAAGACCTCACCAGGAAGCTGCACGCCGGCAAGATTGTTCAGGAATTGGCCAAACTCGTGGGCGGTTCTGGGGGCGGAAAGCCCGATTTGGCGGAGGCTGGCGGAAAGGACACATCGGGCATAGAAAAGGCCCTCAGTCACGTTTACCCCCTCCTAGACCGGTTGTTATAATTCCCGCCGCGCCAGAACCTTACGCCGGGAAAGCCTTGTCTCGACGGCGGCTTGCCGTGGTCTGACGGCCGCCTGTCTCGCTTGCGAACGGTCTTTCGCCTTCCCCTTACGGCATGACCCGGCCGCGGAGAGCAGTCGAGCATGACCAGGGCCAGGATCACCATTGTGCTGCTGGTGGCGGGAACCTGGTTTTCGCTGCCGACGCTCTCCCATGCCCAGATTGCGTCTGTCGTGAATGATCGCGGCAAGTTGGTCTTCGTCAATGGGGACTCCACGAAAACGCGTCGGGGGAGTACTATTAGTTCTCGCCCGACTCGGTCCGAGACCTCCTTTAGTGCTTCCGTGGGGTCGCTGACGGTGCCTGGCGCGTCGTTTGGTGCGCTGAACGGTGGGGTGATCGAGCCGGGAGACCGGCGTCTCGACCGCATTGTCTCCGAGGCGGCTCAGCGCCACCATGTGGACCCGGAGCTTGTGAAAGCCGTGATCAGTACGGAATCCGGGTGGAATCCGTACGCGGTATCCCGCAAGGGTGCCATGGGGCTGATGCAACTTGTCCCTGCGACAGCGGAGCGCTTTGGGGTTGGGAATCCCTATGATCCCGCCCAGAACGTCGAGGGGGGAACGGCGTACTTGAAATCGCTGCTGGATCGGTACAACGGCGACTTGACCAAGTCGCTCGCGGCATACAACGCCGGCGAGCGAGCCGTAGATCAGAGCGGCGGCGTTCCTGCGTTTCCGGAAACGCGGCGGTACGTGCAAAAGGTTACGAACGCTTACTTTGGGTCGGACTCGGGCCCTGATTCGCCGACTGGAATTCATCGAAGGCGTCCCGTCCGGCGGGAAGTGGAACCGGACGGGCGCGTGGTTTTCACGAACGAATGAAGCGTACTGACGTGGCAAGAATACACCGCGACACGAAACGCGCCCTTTCCATCATAGGGATCGCCGCCCTCGCGGTGTGCCTTGCTCCTCCGGCCCATGCCGACAAGAAATCGCAGGCTCGGGAACAATTCGCGCGCGCCGTCAAGATGCGCACGATGCTCGAAGGCTACCTCGAGAAAGACCGTTCCATCTCCGATTACAGGCAGACCGTCGCTGCGTACCATAAGGTTTATCTGATCACGCCGCACGCGCCGGAGGTGACGCCGTCTCTCGTGGCCGAGGCCGAATTGTATCGAGAGATGGGGCGCTTGTTCGATCCGAAGTATTTTCAATCTTCGACTCATGCGTATCTATTTCTTCTGAAGCAGTACCCGGGGAGCCGCTACCGCGGCTCTGCTCTGCTCGCGATTGCTGAGATCCAAAAGAACGATTTGAACAAGCTCGACGATGCGGAGGCCACTTACAAGGAATATCTGAGACGCTTTCCGCAGTCGGAAAGAGCCGCCGATGCCCGCGCGGCATTAACAGAAATCGCCGACAATCAGTCAACCGATGCCGACCCACAACCGGACCTGCAGGGGCAGCGCGTCGAGCCGCGCACGGCCGATCGACACACATCCAGCGTGACGGGCATTCGCACCTGGAATGCAAGAGACTACACCCGCGTCGTGGTGTCGCTTGACGACACGATAAAATATGATGCCGCGCACATCTTTTCTCCCGATCGCATCTATTTCGATCTCTATAAGGCCAGAGTCGGTTCGAAGCTCTCCACCCAAAAGCTGGACGTGCCGGGTGGTCTGCTAAAGACCATTCGCATTGCCCAAAATAAAGAAGGCGTGGTCCGCCTGGTCCTGGATGTGGACGGCGCAAAAGACTACTCGGCGTTTCTGCTGGCGAATCCCTACCGGCTCGTAATCGATGTTCACGCTCCACGGGCGACGACGTTGACGGTCGCAGCCAAAAAAACGCCCGCGCCGTCGAATTCGCCCTTGAGAACTGCGGTTGACCCCAAGCCTCCGGCTGTGGCGAAGCCTAATCGCGACGGCGAGCGTTCCCTGACCCGCACCCTCGGCCTGAAAATCAGCCGCATCGTGATCGACCCCGGCCACGGCGGCCACGACACAGGTACGATCGGTCCGCACGGCTTGATGGAGAAGGATCTGTGCCTGGACGTCGCTCTGCGACTGGGGCGATTGATTCAGCGGAAGCTGCCGAGCGCGGAAGTGATCTACACGCGTAATGACGACACGTTCGTCCCCCTCGAAGAGAGGACGGCGATCGCCAACAAGGCGAAGGCCGATCTGTTCATTTCGATCCATGCGAATTCCAGCCGGGACCGCAAGGCGCGTGGAGTCGAAACCTATTATTTGAACTTCGCGACGTCCTCCGAGTCGATGGAAGTGGCCGCGCGCGAAAACGCGAACTCGCAGGAGTCGCTGCACGATTTGCAGGATCTCATTAAGAAGATCGCGCGCAACGACAAGATCGAAGAATCGAAGGAACTCGCGGGCGATATCCAGGAAATGCTTTCCAGGCGTTTGCAACTCGTGAGCCATGGAGAAAGAAATCGCGGCGTCAAGAAAGCCCCTTTCGTTGTCCTGATCGGGGCCAACATGCCGTCGGTGCTTTCGGAAATTTCCTTCGTCAGCAACCCGAACGACGAGCGCTTGCTCCGAAGGGCCAGTCAGCGCCAGCGGATTGCTGACGGCCTGTACGGGGGCATCGCTACGTATCTCGATAACCTGAACAGCCTTTCCTACGATAAGCGGAAACTTGTATCCGACGATCGAGTCCCCGACGACCACCTCGAAGCTGCCGCAGTGGCGTCGACTGGGAATCCCAAGTAAAATTCCAACGTCTGATAAAATATAGTCATGCGCCGTTTCGCTATCTTCCTGCCTGCCATTCTGTTTCTGGGTGTCTTCGCCGTTGGCGCCCAGGGAATTCTGCCCAGTTCTCTGGCCGGGTGGTCGGATGGCGGAGTGCCGCCCGCGACTCTGTTCCCCGAACGTGCCCAGATGCCAATCCTCACCGAATATGGCTTCGTTTCGTTCGATTCCCGCAGCTATTCTCGCGGCTCGAATCGGCTCGATGCCGCTGTGTACAAAATGAAGGATCCCAGCGGCGCGTACGGTCTGTATTCTTTCTCGCGTACCTCGGATATGGTTCGTGCCGATCTGGCGGAGCATTCCTCCATGTCGCGCGAACGCGCGCTCGTGCTCATCGATAACTTGGTCCTCGACGTCCGTGGGCCCGAAATCTCCAAGTTTCGACCGGAGCTCGAATCCCTGATGGCTTCGGTTGCAGCCCAGGCCAGGCGCGGGACACTGCCGACATTGTGGCGGCACGTTCCGCCACAACATATGGTCAAGGGCTCGGACCGCTATATTCTCGGCCCGCAGACACTCAATCAACTCTATCCCGTCGCCCTGGGCGGCTCGCTGGGGTTTTCAAACGGAACGGAGGCGGAAGTCGCTCGCTACCGCCTAGGCGATCGCGATGCCGCGCTCCTTATCGCGGACTTTCCCACGCCGCAACTCGCGATGCAGACGCTTAAAGAACTCCAGGCCCATTACAACGTGAACGGCTCAAATCCTGGCGCCTCACCGGCGCTGTTCGCAAAGCGCTCGCTGACGTTGCTTGCCATTGTCGCCGACGCGCCTAATCAGAAAGAGGCGGAGTCCCTGCTAAGCCAGGTTCGTTCCGGCATTGAGATCACTTGGAACGAGCCACCCTTTGAAGTGACTCAGCCAGATATCATTACGATGGTGGTCGGAATCCTGGTCGGCACAGGGATTCTCTGCCTTTTTACCCTGGTCGCCAGCCTAGCCTTCGGAGGTTTTCGCCTTCTTGTGAAGCGTATGTTGCCGGGAAAGATCTTCGACCGCGAAAGCCAACTTCAGGTCATACAACTCGGTCTTGTCAGTAAGCCCATCAATGCAGAGGACTTCTACGACCGCAGCGGCCCACCGGTGGACGATACAAAAGTGGACAAGAACCTCCCCGACCGGGTCGCCCTTCGCCTATTTCGCTGATAATACAGACGTTATATAAGATATAGATTTTGGGTTTCCCGCTTGACTTCGCTGGAACCGCCCACTAGACTGCGGTCGAGGAAAGGGTTCTGTGGCCATCCGCGCATTGGCCGCTGAGCTTTCTCCCCTCGAAGGCCCGCCGCGAGGCGGGCCTTTTGCTTTTTCGGCGCTCGCCATTCCACATTGCGTTACCCGGAAACGGGCCGCCTTGTCTCTCGGTGTTGATCCCCGCTCTACGCGTGGCTTGGAGCAAATCATTTGGCGGTGCGGGCTGTCGCGTTGGTGGCCTTCAAAACCCTCTCATAATAAGCCTCATAGAGCGGGATAATGTCGTTGGCGCAGTACTTGCGGCGGGCATTGGCGCGGGCCATCTCGCCCATCCCCCGGCCGCGGTCTGGCCGGGTGAGAATTTCGAGCGCATATTTTGCGCCGGTAGCCACATCGCGCGGCTCGAAGAGATAGCCGTCCACCCCATGCGTGACGACTTCGGGCAGGCCTCCTACGTTGGTCGCCAGCACGGGAACCTCACACGCCATTGCCTCCAGGGCGGCCAGTCCAAAGGATTCCAAATCGCTCGGAAGCAAAAACAGATCGGCCAGCCCAAGCTTTTCGTGCACGCGATCCTGCTTACCTAGGAACAGCACGTCCCTCGAAAGACGTTTCTTTCGCACGATATACTCGGCGGCGCCGCGATCGGGGCCGTCGCCGATCATCACCAGCTTGGCGGGAATTTTCTCACGTACCAGCGCAAAAATTTCGATGGCGTCGGTCACGCGTTTCACCGGCCGGAAGTTCGAAAGATGCATCAGAATCGGCTCGCCGTCCGCCGCCCATTGCGCGCGGGCCGCCTCATCCTCCGAGCGCTTGTAGAGATCGCAGTTGACGAAGTTTGGAATCACCTCGATGGGCCGCTTGATTTCGAACTCCTTGACCGTGCGATCGCGCAGGTAGTTCGAGATGGCCGTGACGCCGTCGCTCTGCTCGATCGAGAAGCGAGTGATGGGCAGGTAGCTGCGATCCGTGCCGACCAGCGTGATATCGGTCCCATGCAACGTGGTGATGAATGGCAGCCGGCGCGGCGCGGCCATCATCCGGGCCAGCAGGGCGCTCACTGAATGCGGAATCGCGTAATGGACGTGCAGCAGGTCGAGCGAGGCATATTCGGCGACCTCGGCCATCTTCGTGGCGAGCGCGAGCGTATATGGCGGGTGGTCGAAGAGGGGGTAGTTGGTGACCTCGACTTCGTGAAACCAGATGTGCTCGCCCGCGCCACTCAGCCGGATCGGCATGGCGTAGCTGATGAAATGAACGTCGTGGCCTCGGGCCGCAAGCTCAATGCCGAGCTCGGTGGCCACGACGCCGGAACCGCCGTAGGTTGGGTAGCAGGTGATCCCGATTTTCATGCTGGTTGCAGCCGGCGGCCTATCGAGTCCGGCAAGGACAGCCTGTCAATTGCAGATGGTGCAAGGGCTGGCTTCTACTGGCCGTTCGAGCCCCCGTGAGCCGCATCTTCGCCGTCCTTGTAAATGTAGCGGATCATGTGCTTATAGATGAGCAGATTGGGGCTGCCGTAGCGCGTGAGCTTGATACAGTCCCGGTCGTACCACTCCACGGTGCCGTGCAGCACTTCCCCATCGGTCAAAACCACGGCCACGGGGGTTCGCGACTGCATCTGTTTCACGTAATAGAAATTCTCCGCGAATGTCTGTTCCGGAGGGGCGGGCTTCTTCCGGGGCGGCGCCTCGCGCTGCGGCGGTTGCGCCGACCGCGGCGCGTATTGTTCCTTCACGTCGGGGAGAGCGGGACGAAACAGCTTGCGATTCACCATAATTGCTCCTTCGGAATTAGGCCGTCGAGGACGCTACCTCTTATGACTGTCACGGAAAATATTTGGTTGCAAAAAATCGTGTGAACCGCCGAAAAATTCGGCGCCTCACCGAGCGCTAAGCGAAGCCATGAGCGAATCCAGGCCCAGTTGACGCCCGATATTACGGCGCAGCCGGGCTTCCAACGTGTCCAGGCCGCGCGTGGCCCGCAAAACCCACTCCCAATCGACCTTCTTGGCAAGCGACTCCACCTCCCTGCGCAGGTCGGGATTGCGAGGGAAACTGCTCTTCGGTCCCTGGGAAACTTCCAGCAGATCTGTGAACACACTATAGAACAGCGCCAAAATATTTTCAAACGATTCCCGCTCCTGCTTCGCAAGCTGAGCGGTGGCCGCGAAAATATCAGCGTACTTCTCTCCCGCGATGGCCTGGTCGAGAAGGCGCAGGACGCTTCGGCGGAGGCGCGCCGACTCCTCGAGGTCGAGCGACAGGGCGGCGCCGGGACTGCCATCGGAGAGTTGTGCTGCCAGCTTGCGCTCCGCGGGCTTCAAATCGGTACGCGCTTTCAGGAATGCCTCGATCTGCTCGACCGGTACGGGTGCGAAACGAAACTGCAGGCAGCGCGAACGGATCGTCGGCAGCAGCGCATCCGGCGACGAAGCAAGCAGGATCAACGTGGCGGACTCGGGCGGCTCTTCGAGAATCTTGAGGAACAGGTCGGCGTCGGTCCAGCGCATCGTGTCGGCGCCGTCGAGGATGAACACGCGCCGACGGCCCTGGGGCCGGAAATAGGCGGCGCGCTGCACGGCGCGGAGTTGCCCGACGCGGATCATCGGCCGGGCAACGGGAGTGCGCAGCCGCACGGGGTCTGGAACGAACAGCTAGACGTCGGGATGCGGCTCGAGAATCAGCGGCGTGCGCTCGACCGCAGCCGCGTCGGCGCTTTCGCCGCGCTCGGCGAGTCCCGCCTCGATAAGCGGCGTTGGATCCGCAAGCGGCGCCATGCGCCGGCAAGAGGCGCACTCGCCGCAGAAATCGTCCTTCAGGCGCTCGCAGTTCGCGGCCTGCGCAAACATCCTCGCCAACGTGTATTTGCCGATGCCGCGCGGGCCGGTGAAAAGCAGCGCGCTCGGAACGCGTTCGCGCCCCAGCATCGAGCGCAGGGCGCGAACGATGCGTTCGTTGCCGAGAAAATCGTCGAAGCCCATCAAGTCACCCATTCGCGCGCAGCGCGGGAGAGATGCGCCGTTCCATGGCAACGAGAATTTCCCGGTGGATCGAGTCCGGGGAGCGCAGGGCTCCGGCAGCGGCGTCGAAGCACTCGATTCTCACCCAATTTTTCGCCTGTGCAAGCTCGTCGTAAACCCGTGAGGCTGCTTCGAGATGCGCGAGGTCGGCTTCCTGCAGATCGTGCTTCTGATTCGTGTAGCCGCGCGCGCCTTTATCGGCGACCAGCCGATGCGCCTCGGCCACAGGCACGCGCAGGTAGATGACCAGATCTTCGGCGGGCAGCGCGTAGACCTGGTATTCAAGCTCGCGCAACCATGCTAGAAACTCTTCGCGCTTTTCACGCGGCACCCTCGCCCCTTGATGCGCGAGGTTCGAGCCGACGTAGCGGTCGGCGAGCACGGTCTTGCCAGCGGCGAGCGCGTTTTCGATAGCGGGCTTCGATTCGAGACGGTCGCCAGCGTAGAGCAGCGCGGAAAAGTGCGGATCAACGGCTTCGAGCGAGCCGAATTCGCCGTTGAGGAAACGCGCCACCAGCTTGCCGAAAAAGCCTCCGTAATTGGGAAAGCTGATTTGCGAGAAGGCGATTCCCCGCCCCGCAAACGCGCGCGCCAGGAGATCGAGCTGCGTGCGTTTTCCGGAGCCGTCGATCCCTTCGAGAACGATGAACTTTCCGCGGGCGGGCATAGGAGCGGCCGCCAGTGTAGCACGGGAAGGCGACGTTCGCCGGACGCGTCCGGAGAGACCGCGGGGCTCCCGCCCGCGGGCCGCCCTGCGAGTGTCGATTAGAATGGCATGCTCTCCTTTAATTTCAACGAGTTAGAGGCGTTTCTAATCGCCAGAGTGTCGATTAGATAGGGTGCATGCGGGTACGCATACAAGAGAGATCCCTCGACTCGCGGCGCTCGCTCGGGACGACGACCCTGATCGGGTCGTCGGTTTCTAATCGCCAGAGTGTCGATTAGAAATCGCTTGGCACCGGGCCTCAAGTGCAAAGTTCTGGCACCCATATTCGTTCCTCAGCGGGGCGAAAGACTGCCCCGACTGACGCTAACACAGTGCGAGCGGTGATTTCTATTGTGGAAAATACGGACACGCGGAAGTGCTAGATGAAGCGGAGGATGACAGTTTACAGTTCACGAGAGGCCTCGCAGATTTGCGTACCCCCTTGCGCAGACGAGACGAGACAGTGGCCCACGGAACGACTGCGTGGAAATCGCGGGATGGCTGAGTACTCGATTACGGCGTGCTAGAATCGCGCCGCGGGTGGGATGAATTGAGCGAAGCGAACGCCATGGCGGCGAATGTCGAGCGGGTGCGCGAGCGCATCG
>DATLWP010000152.1:0-14495 GCA_035576265.1 Candidatus Polarisedimenticolia bacterium | reverse complement strand
GGAGAAGGGACGGCCAGCCGAGCCATACGTAGAGCTGGCATCCCTCGTGCGCTACGAGCACGTGCGGGCGTCGGTGGACGACCCCCAATTCCAAGTGGCGATGGCGATGCTGCGAGCGGACGACGAGCGGCGGCAGAAAATTGACTTTACGCTCACCGATCTCCAAGGGAAGCCGTGGACGCTCAGGAATCTGCACGGCAAAGTGGTGCTGGTGAACTTCTGGGCGACATGGTGTCAGCCGTGCCGCAGGGAGATTCCCGCTCTCGAGGCGCTTTATCAGCGGTTCAAGGGGCAGGGTTTCGTCATCTTGGCGATCTCCGATGAAGAGCCGAGCAAGGTAACGCCCTTCGTCGCCGAACGCAAGGTGACCTATCCGATCCTGCTTGATCCCGGGAGCAAGATACACGAGCGTTTCCAGGTTGACGGAATTCCGAAGAGCTACGTCTACGACCGCGGCGGCAAGCTGGTGGCTGAAGCGATGGACATGCGCACACGGAAGCAATTTTTGGCCATGCTGGCGAGAGCGGGGCTGCAGTAGGGTTGGGGTGGAGCCGATCTAGCTCCACCGGTCGCACTTACGTCGCCGCGCTGAGGCGTGGCGATCCCACCTTCGATATGGAGTTCACTGGGGCGGCGGATGATCCCGACTGTTCACGACGCATCTGGAGTCTTGATCGAGCTGGGCGTCATTGTGGTCGGCCTGGCGGTACTGTCCCGCATCGCGAGCCGCTGGAACTTCTCGGCAATTCCTTTTTACCTTCTTGCAGGTCTGGCCTTCGGAAACGGCGGGCTCTCGCCGCTTCCGATGAGCGGCGAGTTCGTCCACATCGGCGCCGATATCGGCGTGCTCTTGCTGCTGTTCATGTTGGGACTGGCCTATACCGGCGAAGAGTTGAAGGAAAATCTGCACACGGGAATTCCGGCGGGGTTGGCGGACCTGCTGCTGAACTTTCCGCCCGGCCTGATCGCCGGGCTGCTGATGGGCTGGGGTCCACTGGCGGCGGTGCTGTTGGGCGGAGTCACCTACATCTCGTCGTCCGGAGTCGCCGCCAAGGTGCTGACCGATCTGCGGAGGCTCGATCACGCGGAGACGCCAACCGTGCTATCGATTCTGGTGCTTGAGGACCTGGCGATGGCCGTCTATCTGCCCGTCGTGGCGGTCCTTCTGATGGGCGGAGAACCGAGGCGCATGGTTCTATCCGTTCTGGTGGCGGTGGCCGCAGTGTCTGTCGTCCTACTGGTCGCCGTGCGATACGGAGAACGGCTCAGCCACCTGGTTGCGCACGAATCCGACGAAATCATCTTGCTGACCGTATTTGGCGCCGTGCTGCTGGTGGCGGGAATTTCGGAGCGCCTTCACGTCTCGGCGGCGATTGGAGCCTTTCTAGTGGGGATAGCAGCGTCGGGGCCAATCGCCGAACAAAGTTACCGGCTCCTTACTCCGCTGCGCGATCTCTTCGCGGCGACGTTCTTCTTCTTTTTCGGGCTTGAGATCAACCCGACGGCGCTCGCGCACGTGTTGCTGCCTGCGCTGATGCTCGCCGGCGTGACCGCGCTGACGAAGATTGCGACGGGCTATTGGGCGGCGCGCCGGGCGGGCGCGGATCACCGGGGACGCCTGCGAGCGGGAATGGCGCTGGTGGCGCGCGCCGAGTTTTCGATCGTGATCGCGGGCCTGGGCGCGACACTGGAGCCTCGGATCGGCCCACTATCAGCGGCCTACGTGTTGCTCCTGGCTGTGGTCGGCCCAATTCTCGTGCGTGCCGCGAAGTGAGAACGGCCGGGACATCCACTACATTGGATCACCGGCACGCATGCGGCTTGAGGCACGACCGGTCGCCGCGCCTCGGCGCTAGGGCAGGGCGAACACGAGCAGAGCCTGATCGCTGCCCTTGCCACCGCCCGCGGCCATGATGGCCACGTACTGCTTGCCGTTTTTTCCCTGATAGGTCATAGGCACGGCGGTGGCAGTGTAGTCGAGCTTAGTGGACCACAGCTCCTTGCCCGTTTTGGAGTCGAAGGCGCGGAAGCGGTTATCACCGGTAGCGCCGATGAAAACCAAGCTTCCCGCCGTCGCTATGGGGCCGGCGAAGGCGCCGGGCCGGCCCGTGAGCTGCTTTCCTTTGGGCAGAGCCTCGGTAATACCGAGCGGCACGGACCAGGCGATGTCGCCCGTATTAGCGTTCACTGCGACAAGGCTTTCCCAGGGCGGTTTCTGGCAGGGCCAGTTGCCGAGAGCCTGGCCGTTGGCGTCCTTGGCAAGGGCAGTGAAGCTTCCAAACTGGCCGTTGAAGCCGGGAGCGACGCCGCGATCGTAAGGAAGCTGGATGTCCGCGGTTTCCGGCGTGTAGCGCGGATTCTTCGCGATCCAGCCGACGGAGCCTTGGTTCTGCGTATTCACGAAGACGTAGCCCATTTTGAGGTCGGATGCGGTCCCTCCCCAATTCGCGCCGCCGGTCGCTCCGGGAAACACGAGCGAGATCTTGAGCGGAGCACCCTCGGGGCGGAAAAGCCACGGCGTGTAGGGACCGGCGTTGTAGAATCCGCCCACTGAATTCCACAGATCTTCGCAGGCTTTGGCGTGCTGCGGCGTCGTGTCGTCGGCCGTGACCATGTCTTCACGCGAAAAGCTGACGCGCGAGAGCGGCGGTGGCTTCACCGGAAACGGCTGCGTCGGCGAATACCACTCGGTGGGAACGTCACCTTTGGGCACCGGTCGCTCTTCGACGCCGAACACGGGTTTGCCGGTCACACGGTCGAGAATGAACATGTAGCCGCTCTTGCCCATCTGCACGACGGCGGGAATCTTCTTCCCATCGTGCTCGATGTCGATCAACGCTGCCTCCGGCGGCAGGTCGAAGTCCCACAGTTCGTGGTGGACGGTCTGAAAATACCACTTCAGTTTGCCTGTGTTTGCATCCACCGCCACGAGTGTATTGGAAAACAGATTGTTGCCCGGACGGTCCCCGCCCCAGTAATTGGCGGCCGGGCCGCCGACGGGCATGTAGACGATGCCGCGCTCTTCATCCACCGTCATCGTCATGGACCAGACATTGGTGCCGCCGCGGCCTTTCCAACTGTCGTCACCCCATGTGTCATTACCTACTTCGCCGGGCCGGGGAATCGTGTGGAACTCCCAGAGCTTTTTTCCGGTGCGGGCGTCGTACGCGCGCGAATCGCCGGGAATGCCTTTGGCGACTTCATCCTGCGGATGAAGATTCACCTCTCCGGGGCCGTAGACGTTTGCCCCGAGGATGATGATGTCCTTATAGATCGTGGGAACCTCAGCGAACGGCACCTTGAGAGTAATCTCGCCGTCCTTGCCGAAGCCGGCAGCGGGCCGGCCGGTGCGGGCTTCCAGAGCCATCAGTTCGTGGAGACTGGTGAAGAAAATTCGCGGGGCGGTGTGGCGATCGCCGGGCCAGTACGCCACGCCGCGCGCACAGGCCAGGCCTGTCTTCAATTCGTAGCGCCAGATTTCTTTGCCGGTATCAGGGTCGAGCGCAAGAACGCGGTCGCCCGCCGGCAGATACATCACGCCGTGGACCACGATCGGCGTAACCTCGCTGAACGCGCCCGCAGCAGGTCCCTTGCCGCCCGGGCGCATGGCATAGGACCAGGCCTGCTTCAGCTTCGCGACATTCCCGGTGTTGATCTGCGAAAGCGGGGAATAGCGGGTTCCCGCGAGGTCGCGGTTGTACATCGGCCAATCGGCGGCGGGCGCGTTTTGCGCTCGGGCCGGTGCGGTCGAAAGTCCGCAGATAAGTGCAGCGCCAAACAGCACGGTCATCCACGCAGATCGGCTCACGGTTTCCCCCATTGCTCTAACCCAGAATCTTCGGCCAGCGAGCGCTCGCAGCACGGCGAGCAGCCTGGCGCAAACCGCGCGAGTATATCTCAGCGCGCAAAAGTCTGCGCCCGCGATATGAAAAAAGATCCTAGTAAAATCGATCGGTGCCCGAGAGTGCGCTGGACGTGCTCCCGGCGCCGGTAGAGCATCTCACTCCCAGGCGCTGCTGCGATCACTGACCTTCACCGCGCTCGGGCACTCGCGTATAGGCCGAAGTCTCTTCCCGCCCCGCGGTACGAACTCCTATTCCTCTTCCTTGCCCTGGGCTTTGGCGAGACGCTCGATGACGCCCATGTCTTCGAGCGTGGTCGTGTCGCCGGAGATGCCGCCCTTGTGGGCGAGTTCGCGCAGCAAGCGGCGCATGATCTTGCCGCTACGCGTTTTGGGCAGCAGGTCGCAGAAGCGGACATCGGCCGGACGCGCGATCGTGCCAATCGTGGCGGAGACATGCTCCATCAGCGCCACGCGCAGTTCACCCGAGGGCGATTGCCCCGAACGCAGAGTGACGAAGCAGACGATGGCCTCGCCTTTGATTTCATCCGGCCGTGCGACGACTGCGGCTTCAGCGACGGAAACATGGCTGACGAGCGCGCTCTCGATTTCCATCGAGCTCAGGCGGTGGCCGGCCACCTTGATGACGTCGTCCACGCGGCCAAGCACCCAGATGTAGCCGTCCTTGTCGCACTGCGCCGCGTCGCCTGCGAAATAGGCGCCGGGAATGCGGCTCCAGTATTCGCGCGCGTAGCGCTCGTCGTCGCCATAGATGGTGCGCAGCATCGAGGGCCACGGCTTCTGGATGGTCAGATAGCCGGTCTCGCCGGGTTTCACCGGCTGGCCCTGCAGATTCACGACGCGCGCGGCGATGCCGGGAAGCGGCAGCGTGGCCGATCCGGGCTTCGTCGGCGTGGCTCCCGGCAGCGGCGAAATCAGGATCGATCCGGTCTCTGTCTGCCACCAGGTATCGACGATGGGACAGCGACTCTTGCCGATGGCCTCGTAATACCATTTCCAGGCGGCCGGGTTGATGGGCTCCCCGACCGTGCCGAGAACTCGCAGGCTGCTCAAGTCGTGCTTGTTGAGCCAGTCCGCACCCCACGACATGAAGGCGCGGACCGCGGTCGCCGAGCTATAAAAGATCGAAACCTTGTAGCGCTCCACGATCTCCCAGAAGCGGTCGCGGCGAGGATAATCGGGTGCGCCTTCGTACATGACTACGGTTGCGCCGTTGGCCAGCGGGCCGTAGACGATGTAGCTGTGCCCGGTGACCCAGCCTATATCGGCAGTGCACCAGTAGACATCGTTGTCGCGAAGATCGAAGACGAGCCGCATGCTCCACATGCATTGCAGAAGATAGCCGGCCGAGGTGTGCAGCACGCCCTTGGGCTTTCCGGTGGTGCCGCTGGTGTAGAGAACGTAGAGCGGATGCTCGGAATCGAACGGCTCGGCGGGGCAATCTTTCGAAGCGGCCTTTTCTAAATCGTGCCACCAGAGATCGCGCCCCGCCTGCCAGGAAACCTTTTCCGCGGTGCGCTGCACGACGATCGATTTTTCAATCGTCGGGCACTTTTCGAGGGCGGCGTCCGCCGTGTCTTTGAGCGGAACCACTTTGCCGCGGCGGTATCCGCCGTCGGCGGTGATCAGCACCTTAGCCTTCGCGTCGGCGATGCGGTCCGCGAGCGCTGTCGCGCTGAAACCGCCAAACACCACCGAGTGGATCGCTCCAATCCGCGCGCAGGCCAGCATGGAGATGGGCAGCTCGGGAATCATGGGCAGATAGATGGCCACGCAATCGCCGGTCCTCACGCCGAGCGACTTCAAGGCGTTGGCGAACCGGCAGACACGTTCGTGGAGTTCGGCATAGGTGAGCTGTACTTTTGCGCCGTCCTCGGCCTCCCACAGAAGCGCAGGCTTGCTGCCCCTTTTCGCAAGGTGCCGATCGACGCAATTGTGCGCCACGTTGAGCTTTCCGCCGACGAACCACTTCGCATGCGGGAGTTTCCATTCGAGCACCTTTGAGGGCGGCACGACCCAATCAAGCATCCTGGCCTGCTCGCTCCAGAAGCCTTCGGGATCCTGATCCGCGCGTTCGTAGAGTTTGCGGTATTCCTCCAGCGATTTGACGTGCGCGCGCTCGCTGAATTCTGCGGGCGGTGGGACCGGCTTTTCTTCCAGAACGTGTGGGTCGAATTCCTGCATCGCTCCTCCTGATCGCGGCCAAGACGCCGTCCGGCTGTCGCGGCCGCCCGCTCGTGCCCTTGCACGAGTCCTGCCGGGTCCTACGTTATTGAAGCGCGGGACCGCGGTCAAGCAGCGGAATCCTCAGCGGGAAAATACCGGTGCCGGACTGCGTGCAGTTTGCACTCTCGGCAGGCGCTATGCTACCAAAACATTCGGGAACCATCCTGCCCCCTGCCAGGAATATCTAACGAGAGCGGGGGCAGGCCGTCCAAACACTTGCGATGACGAAGGCCACCGAACCGACCGACGAGAGCCTGCTCGCCCGGATGATCGCTGGAGACGAGGAAGCATTCACGCTCCTCTATCGTCGCAGGCAGCCGGCCATCTACCGTTTCGCCCTGCGAGTCGGCGGCAACGCGGCCCTGGCCGAGGATGTGGCCCAAGAGGTCTTCATGGCGCTGATTCGCGATGCCGGCCGATTCGATGCCGCACGGGGAACCCTCGCCGGCTTCTTGTACGGCATCGCTCGCAATCATCTGCGGAAGCGCTGGGAACAGGATCAGCGCGTCGTACCTCTGGCGAACGACCCCGACTCCTTGCCAATGCTGCAGCGGCACGTGAGCGGTTCCGTTTGGGCCTCCGACGAACTCGTCGCGCACGACGCGGCCGAGCGCCTGCGGCAAGCGATTGCGACGCTGCCTGAGAATTACCGCGAGGTAGTGGCACTTTGCGAACTGGAAGAGATGAGCTACGAGGAGGCCTCGGCGGCTCTTGACTGCCCGGTCGGCACGGTGCGTTCCCGGTTGCACCGCGCGCGGGCGTTGCTGATGGAAAAACTGCGCGAAGGCCATGGCACGCGGCACGTCCCGGCGGTGGGTGAATGAGCGAAAAGGACATTCCGATGAATTGCGCACGATTCGACGAAATTCTTCCGGATCTCGGCCGCCCCGAATGTCGAGGCACGCCACTGCGCGAAAGCGCGTTAGCGCATGCGGACTCGTGCAGCCGCTGTGCGCAGCTCCTGGCCGAGGTGGAGTCACTCGATCGGGCGTTTCGCGCGCTTGCTGCGGAGGAGAGCGGGTTGCGAGCGCCCGAGCGCGTCGAAGCGAACTTGCTGCAGGAGTTTCGCAGGGAAAAGGCAGCCGTCTCGCGCAGCGGGATTCGCTGGCAAGCAGCGGTTGGTATCGCAGCTGCTGTGTTGCTGGCGGTGGGGGTGTCAGTGCACCACTGGATGACACGGCCGCCGGCGACTGGCCCCGCGACCCAGATTCCGGCAGTGGGATCGGCCTCACCGCAGGCGCAGCAGCCGGCGGGGCCATCCGCACAGGTCGGGGCTCACGCACAGCCTCCCATCTCCGCGGCCCCCGAAGAGGCCGGGCGAACTGTCAAGTCCGCTCGATCGACCGAGCAAAGTGTCTCCGAGGATGCTTTTACGCCGCTGCCCTACGCGGACGATCCCACGGCGCTCGACGATGGCGCAGTGGTTCGCGTCGTGATGCCTCGCGCGGCACTCGCATCGTTTGGACTGCCCGTCGCGGCGATGGAAGGCGACGGCACCGTGCGGGCGGATCTGGTCGTCAGCGAAGACGGAACACCGCAGGCTATCCGGCTGATTTCGCAGGACGAAGCGAGCGGATCGCTTCGGTAAAGGATTAAACACCTTGGATTGCGCAGGGAGGATTTCGTGAGATTTGCAAAACTCTCGCATGTGATCGGGATCGCGGCGCTGCTGTCGGGCTCCGTGACGGCCGGCAGCATTGCGCGGGCGCAGACGGAGCCGCCGCCACCGCCACCGCTGAATCAGAACGTTATGTACTTCCGAGGTGGGCCGGGTACGCTGGCGACGGTTGATGCCATGGACTTTCTCGGCTTCGAGGCGGGATTCGGCGGCAAGACGGTGGCGGGCGCGCCATTCAGTGCGTCCTTCTCCATGCAGACCACGCGGGTGCTCTCCGACGGCAACCGCATCGACCGCACCACCTCGGGCACCATCGCGCGTGACGGCCAGGGTCGCACTCGCCGCGACATGACGCTGCCGGCAATCGGCCCGTGGGCGACGGCAACTCAGACCGCGCCACACGTGATATTCATCAGTGATCCTGTCGCTGGCACACAATATATTCTCCAGCCGGACCGCAAGTTCGCGCGCCAGATGCCGTGGCCTCGGGAGCGAAGGCGCCGTCTGGTCCAGCCGCCCGACGGACCTCCGATGGCGAAGGACGTCACTACGACTCCACTCGGGACCAAGACGATCAACGGAGTGAAGGCCGAGGGCACTCGTTACACGCGCACGATTCCTGCGGGCCAGATCGGCAACGAGAAGCCCATCTTGATCAGCACGGAGCGGTGGTATTCGCCCGACTTGCAAACGACGGTGATGATTAAGCGCACCGATCCGCGCGCAGGCGATACCGTATTCCAGTTGACGAATATCCAGCGGCACGAACCGGATCCGTCGCTATTTAAGGTGCCGTCTGATTACACCTTGAGGCAGGCCCGCCAACGAGCCAGCCATGCGCCCCGAAGATGGCGCAGGCAGGCGCCGCCACCTCCGGGGGCCGGTCCCGGGCAGCTGCCGCCTCCACCACAGGACTGATCTCACCTGCCACGCAGCAGTAGCCGTACTTGCGGACGGGGCCCACCGCACCCCGTCCGCAAGCCCCCCTCGCGAAGGATGGCTCCCTTCACGGAGTTTTCTCCCTATCTCGATTGCTATAATCTTGCGCCGGGAGAAGACGCATGGACGTGCGCGCGCTCGAATCGCAGCTTCGATCGGAAGGCTTTTCACACACGTTCGTCTGGCAGGACGGGCCGCATGCGTTCTATCCCGAGCACACCCACGCTGGTCTCACCGCGCACATCATCCTCGATGGTGAAATGACGCTCACGATGCAGGGTCAATCGCAGACTTATCGCGCGGGCGACCGCTGCGACGTTCCCGCCGGAGCCGTGCATTCCGCGCAAATGGGGCCGCGCGGCTGCCGCTACCTCGTCGGTGAGAAATAAAAAAGTTCCCTCAAATCTCTAAGACGGGGAAGGCAAGGCTCGGTCGAGGAGTTCGACCACGTGCAGCACTTCCTGGCCCGTGCCATGCATGGCGGCGCCGGCGCGGAGTTGCAGGATGCAGCCGGGATTGGCCGTGACGATCACTTGCGCCTTCGTCTCGCGTGCGGCGTCCATTTTCGACGCGAGTAATTCCAGCGACGCTTCCGTTTGTGTGACGTTGTAGACGCCCGCCGAGCCGCAGCACTGGTCCGCAAGCGGCATCTCGGCCAACTCCACGCCCGGGATCGCTCGAATCAGATCGCGCGGAGCTTCGCGGATTTTCTGCCCGTGCGCGAGGTGGCACGAATCCTGGTATGTGATGCGCAGAGGGAGCGGGCGGAGCGGAGCCGCCAGACCCAGATCGGCGAGGAATTCGCTGACGTCTCGCACCTTGCCGGAGAATTTCTGCGCCTGCTCGTGAACAGGATCGTGCGCCGCAAAAAGGTGCGTGTATTCCTTGAGCATGGAACCGCATCCGGCGGCGTTGGTGACGATCGCGTCGCACTCCGTTTCGAGGAACGCGGCGAAATTCGCGCGCGCTAAGTCCCTCGCGACGTCGCGCACACCGGCATGTGCCGCGAGCGCTCCGCAGCACACCTGCGCCGGCGGCACCACGACTTCGCATCCATTCGCTTGCAGGACGCGGATCGTGGCGCGGTTGAGCTCGCTGAACGTCACTTGCGCGATGCAGCCCGCGAAAAAGGCAACGCGTGCGCGTCGCGGTCCCTGCGCTGGAAACGTCTTGCCAAGCTCGCTGAAGAAGAACGCCGAGTCGATCTTGGGCAGCAGCCGCTCGCGATCGCGCAACCCGAGCAGGCGCAGAAACCCGGTTCCGCGAGCGAGCGCCGCGAGTCCCGAACGCTGATAGAAACGCAGCAGCCGCGCCGCCGCCGCGATCAAGCGCGGGTAGGGAAGCAGTCCCCGATAGACAAAGTCGCGCAACACGCGCGATACGAGCGGCCGCCTGTAATTCTTCTCGATTTGCGTGCGCGCGAGCTCGACCAATTTTCCGTACTCGACGCCGGAGGGACAAGCCGTCTCGCAAGCGCGGCAATCGAGACAGCGATCGATGTGCGTGACGAACGAATCGCTCAGCTTCAGCCGCCCTTGATCGACGAGCATCATCTGCCGTATCCGCCCGCGCGGGGAATCAGCCTCCAGATGCCACAGGCGATAAGTCGGACACTGATTCAGGCAAAGCCCGCAGTGGATGCAGCGCGAGTAGTCCGCGTATTCCGGCCTTTCCGAACCCAAAAATCCGCTCGGCGCAGGCGCAACCTCGCCCGCCACTGTTTCGCGAGGCGGTACAGGTTGCGATGCTGGAGGTGCGGCGGCCATTGATTCAGAGCCCTCCTGGGCCGCGGCCTGGACTGAGAATTCCATGCGGGTCGAAGACGTTCTTGAGCTTTTGTATCAGCGGAAAATCACTGCGTTGTGGTCCGCCCATTTTCAGCGTTGGCTTCCACTTCGCGGGGCAGCAGGGAACTGAGAAATTTCCGCCCAGGTGGGTGCAGGCAGCGGAGATCTCTTCCGTAACGCTGGCGACCCGCCGCCGCGAGTCTTCGTCCAGCGCGTGCGCGAGCAGCGCAACATAAATCACGCCCACGCCCCTCGCGAGCGCCGCCCAGTGCAGTTCGTTTCCTTCGGCCGCCCTTGCGACTGCTGCCACAATTTCGTTCATCCTCGCGGGCAGGACGCTCAACTTAACAATGGTCGTAACCGCCGAGGATTCGAGCGCAATGGGAATGAACTCGCGTTGTCGCGCGAGCGCGGCCGGAAATTTCTCCTCGCCGAAGACGCTGATGTGGGTCGCGCCGGATGCATCAGCCATCCGGCTCAGTTCGCGCGCGCAGCGCTCCAGCGTCTTCTCGTGTCCGGCAAAGCTCGTGCTGAAGACCCACCGATCCTTCGCAGGCCGATCGACGGGGATTGTGCCGGGTTCGATTCGCGCAGCTACTTCGCTGGAAAGCAACTCGACGGTCCCTGGGCTGAGGATTTCGATCGTCAGCGGCCGGAGCGGTGATTGCGCCACGCGCTGGCGCAGATCGAATGCCTGGTCGCTGCTGGCGCAAATTGCCGCGAACGCGCGCGTCGCCACGGGAAGCGGGAACGTCCGGAAATTGATTCGGGTGATCACGCCGAGTGTGCCTGCGGAACCGATCAACAGCTTGTGAAGGTCGTAGCCGGAGACGTTTTTCACCACGCGCCCGCCGCTTTTCGCCGGCGCTCCCTCGCCGGTGACGAATTCCATCCCGAGGACGAAATCGCGCGCCGTGCCGTAGAATTGCCGCAACGGCGAATCAACGCCTGATGCAATCGTCCCGCCCGCCGTCGCCCGGCTCAGGAAGGGAACCGCGAGCGGCAGAAATTGCTTGTGCCCGGCGAGCACTCCCGCGAGCCTCTGCAGCGGGATGCCGGGCTCGACGCCGAGCGTCAAATCGGCGGGATCGTACGCGGCCAGGCGATCGAGCCGGGTCATATCGAGAACCACGTCGTACTTCCGGAGCGGCATGCCCATGGCGAGCTTGGTCCGCCCGCCGCTGGGAACTACAGCCAGCTTTTCGGCGGCTGCGAACTTCACAATCTCCGAAACTTCTTGGACCGAGCCCGGCCGCACGGCAGCCCCTGGTATCTGGCCATCGATTTGATATGCGGCGAGCTGCGCCGGCTCGGCGACGACGTTCGAGGCTCCGGCGATTTCACCGAGGCGAGTGGAAACGGCGGTGCTGGCGATGCTCATGCGGAATCTGCGCCGGCGGGCGGGCGGGGCCGAACGCGGATTTCGCCGCAGCCTTTCGAAGTGGGGAAGATCTTTCCGGGGTTGAGAAGGCCGGCGGGATTGAACACGCCGCGAACGCGCTGCATCAGAGCGAGATCGGCTTCGCTGAAGAGCAGCGGCATCAGCCGGTCTTTTTCCATCCCCACGCCGTGCTCGCCGGTGATCGCGCCGCCTGCCTGTATGCAGAACTGGATGATCTCGTCGGCCGCTCGAATCGTGTCGCGGAACTGCTTTTCGTTGCGCTCGTCGAAGAGAATGATGGGGTGCAGATTGCCGTCGCCCGCGTGAAAGACGTTGCCGATTTCGAGGCCGTATTTCTTGCTGATTTCGCTGATGCGCCGGAGCGTGGCCGGAAGCTTGGTGCGCGGAATGACGCCGTCCTGCGTGTAATAGCTCGGCGCGAGCCGGCCGGCCGCGCCAAACGCATTCTTGCGGCCTTTCCAGAGCAGGTCGCGCTCGCGCTCGTCGCGAGCCACCCGCACTTCCCGAGCATGATGCACCCTGCACACGTCGGCGACTTCTTTCGCCTCGGACTCTGCGGCTTCCTGAAGCCCGTCCACGTCGATCAGCAGCACGGCCGCGGAGTCGACCGGAAATCCCGCGTGGACGTACGCTTCGACGGCGCGGATCGTCCAGCCATCGAGCATCTCGCACGCTGCCGGCGTGATTCCGCGCGCAGTGATCTCGGCGACGGTTTCGGTCGCGTCGTCAACCGAGTCGTAGATGGCAAGCAGCGTCTTCACTGCTTCCGGCAGGCGTGTCAGCTTCACAGTGATCTCCGTGACGAGCCCGAATGTGCCTTCCGAGCCTACAAAGAGGCCAGTGAGATCGTACCCCGACGGATCAAGTGCGGGGCTGCCGAGGCGAATAGGCTGGCCTGTCGGCAGCACGATTTCGAGCGCGAGGACGTGGTTTGTGGTCACGCCGTAGGCGAGGGTGTGCGGACCGCCGGAGTTTTCGGAAACGTTGCCGCCGATCGTGCACGCTTTCTGACTCGAAGGATCCGGAGCGAAGTGAAGGCCCAGGTTCGCCACGGCCGCGCTCAGATCGGAATTCACCACACCCGGTTGCACCGTGGCGCGTTGATTGTCGCCGTCGATCTCCAGGATCCGGTTCATGCGCGGAAACGCGACCATGATTCCGCCTTCGCGAGCGATCGCCCCACCTGAGAGTCCGGTTCCGGCGCCGCGTCCGACGATGGCCATCTGATGGCTGTTGGCGAGGCGCACGATCCCGGCAACATCTGCGGTCGTCCGCGGAAACACTACGCAATCCGGCTGTGCGCGATCGACCGAGCCGTCGTACTCGTACAGAAGCAGGTCCTCGGGTTCGTGCAGGACGCCTTCCGCGCCGAGCAGTTTTTTCAAATCGTGGAGGAGTCGCGAATCCATCGGTGTGGCGCGCTGCCCTTTTTCGCGCGTATCCGGGCCACTATAGTCGCGCGGCCAGTGGGCGTCAACGAGGCTCGCATTCTGGCGTTGCCACGCTGCTGCGCGGGCACGCGCGGCGTGGTGTATGCTACGGAACTGGCGCGACGCACTTTTACTTTGCGAGGTGTTTGGTGGGCAAGCCAAGGGCACTCTCCACACGGCCGCTTTTTCCGGCAGCGCGAGCGATTTTGAACGAGCATTTCGACGTCGAATACTGGACGAATGCGGAGCGGATTCCGCGCGGAGAGCTGTTGCGGCGCGTGGCCGATAAGGACGCGCTCGTCTGTCTGCTCACCGAGAAAGTGGACGAGGAGTTGCTCTCGGCGGCGCCGAAGCTGCGCGTGGCGGCCACCGTTTCCGTCGGGTACGACAACGTCGACGTGCCCGCCTGCACGCGCCACAAGGTGGTCGCCGCGCATACGCCGGGCGTGCTCGACGAAACAACCGCCGATTTCGCGTGGACGCTGCTGATGGCGATCGCGCGCCGGCTCGTCGAGGGCGATGCTTGGGTGCGCTCGGGAACGTGGCCGGGGTGGGATCTCGATCAGCTTCTCGGCGGCGACGTTTGGGGTAAGACGCTCGGAATCATCGGCTTTGGCCGGATCGGACGGGGCGTTGCGCGCCGCGCGCAAGGATTCCGGATGCGCGTGCTCTACCACGATCAAACGCGCGCGAACGCGGATGTCGAAAGGGAATTGCGCGCGGAACCGGCAGGCTTCGACGATCTTCTGCGCGAGTCCGATTTCATCAGCCTCCACGTGCCGCTGCTTCCGGCGACGCGCCATCTGATATCGAGGGAAGCATTCGAGAAAATGAAGCGCACGGCATATCTGATCAATACGTCGCGCGGACCGGTGGTGAACGAGGCGGCGCTCGCCGAGGCGCTCGATCAGAGGAAAATCGCCGGCGCGGCGCTCGACGTATACGAGCACGAGCCGAAAGTCCATCCCGCGCTTCTCGCGCGCAAAGATGTGATCCTCGCACCGCACATCGCGAGCGCCAGTGTGGATACGCGCACGAAGATGGCTGTGATGGCGGCGACGAACGCCATCGCGCCCTTCATAGGCAAGCGCCCGCCCAACGCGCTGAACGCGGACGCGCTCGGCCTGTGACCTGGAGAGGAAGCGAAGATGGCGCTGATCACCCGCAATCATCCGAAGCTCACGCTTGAGGGAGCGCGCGCCGTGCTCGCAGCAGCCGAGCGGCGGGCGGG
>DATLWP010000151.1:0-6348 GCA_035576265.1 Candidatus Polarisedimenticolia bacterium | reverse complement strand
AAAACGCCGCCGGACAAGCCGATGTCCTCCCCCAGGACGAAGACGCGCTCGTCGCGCTCCATCTCCTGGGAAAGGGCCTCGTTGACGGCTTCAATCAAGCTCAGCGTGCGCGCCATGGCTCAACGAGATTCCTGGTGTATTGCGCCGGAGGAAGCCGCCCAGACATGCTCGGCAAGCTCAGATGCATCCGGATAAGGGCTCTGTTCGGCGAACTCGACTGCCTCGTTGATCTCCTTCGTAATGTCCTCCACGAGCTGAGATTTCTTGGCGTCCGTGAGGATCTTCTTTTCGAGTAGTAGCTTCTCGAAATTAGCCACCGGGCATTTCTTTTTCCACGCGTCGACGTCTTCCTTGCTGCGATATCTCGCAGGATCGATTTCTGAATGGCCGTACCAGCGGTAGGTTTTGCACTCTAGCAGCGTGGGGCCCTCACCCGCTCGGGCGCGCGCGATCGCCGTCTGCGCGGCGTCGTAGACGCCGAGAACATCGTTGCCATCGACGGTGATGCCGGGGAAGCCGTAGGCCTTGGCGCGGTCCGAGAGATTCGTAAGTGCCGTCTGCAGCCGGAGGGGCACCGATTCGGCCCAGAGGTTGTTCGCGCAGACGTAGAGGCAGGGAAGCTTGTGCACGCCGGCGAAGTTCAAGGCTTCGTGGAAGGCGCCGGTGCTCGTCGCACCATCTCCGAAATACGACACAACCACCGAATCACGGCCGAGCTTCTTCAGTCCCAACGCTACGCCCGTCCCCACACTCAACTGTCCGGCGATGCTGCTGGCCGGCGTGATCACGTGAAGCGGCGGATATCCCATGTGCGCCGGGGCGGAACGCCCGCGGTCGGGGCTGGTGGCTTTGGCAAAAAGCTGCGCGAAGCAAAGCTTCAGAGGCGCGCCCTTGATGATATTCGACGTCCAATCGCGATGCGAAGGCGCGATCCAATCGTCCTCGCGCAGGCCGAAGCCCGTGCCGACGTTGGTGGCTTCCTGGCCGACAGCTGAATAAAAGTTGCCGCCGAATTTCGCCTGGCGAAAAAGAACTCGCGCCTTTTCATCCGCCATGCGGCATTTCAGCAACATGCGGTAGAGATCGAGGAGGAGGGCGGGTGCGTGCGCTGCCTTTTCCGCTGTGGATTCCATCACCGCGCGGCTGTTTTTCGGTGCCATTCAGCCTCCCGCGAGCGGATGTAGCTCGTCACTTTCGATGAAGCGAATATAACACGATGTTATCGCGCGAGCGCGATTCGATGAAACGCGGATTGCAGGCCCGTTCACGGCATCGCGCTCTCTAGTTTGATTCGATGCTGCGAAGCTGGTTTTCGATGGAGGTGTTCGCCCAGAGGGAAGGCGTCCGATCGGAGCGGCTTGCCGCGCCCGTGGGTGTGGGGCGGCACATCGTGCTCGGCCATAACATTTTCTTTGCAAAATCGAATTTCTCGCATAGTCTTAGCTCCTCGGGTGGACGGAAGGAAGCGAGCATGGAGTACAAGCTGAAGCCGATTACGGTCGCGGGAATCGCGGAAGCCACCGCCAAAGCGGAACGTTACCGCAATTTGAACGAACCCGAAGAAGCGGAGTCGATCTGCCGCGACATTCTGGCCATCGACCCTTCGAATCAGGTCGCGATACGCTTGCTCGGTCTCTCGATCACCGACCAGTTTCTAGGAGTCAGCTCGGACCGCTTTCGGGAAGTGAACGACATTTTCCAGAGGCTCAACGATCCGTACGAACGCCTCTACCACACGGGCCTGCTCTATGAGCGCCGCGCCAAGGCGCAGCTATACGCGGGGCAACCGCCACATACGCTGTTGCCGCTTTTGGAGCGCGCCCTCGAGTGCTTCCACGAGGCCAGTGCGATCAGCCCACCCGGAAACGACGATGCCATTCTGCGCTGGAACCGCTGCGTCCGCTTGCTCGACGGATTGAAGCATCGATTGGAAGAGTATCTCATCGGGTTCGACGTCCAGGACGCCCCGCCGATCTAGCGCGGAGGCGTGCGCGGGAAGAAGCGACGATTGTCCAGGCGCGCTCTTCGACCCGTTCTCTGCTGGAGCATCAAGATCTCCGGTCCGCATCCAGAAAGCCTTCGCTGCGGGGCAGGCGGAGCGCCCCACTCGCCAGCATTTCGATCAGGTCGCGATCGGCCGGCAGAAAGTTCAGATCCGGCAGTGTTTCCGGCTCGCGCCACTCGATCCGCTCGAACACCCGGTTTTGGACTTCGGCCGGCGCGGCGGACGCGGCGAAGAAGATCAGTTCGAGCGGTTCGCTCATTTCCGGATACTGATGTCGTGCGCGGTGTAATTCCGAACCTATGCGGGCGCGCACGCCCAATTCCTCACCCAGCTCGCGCGCAAGCGCTGCCTCGGGCGACTCGCCGGGCTGAATCTTTCCGCCGGGGAATTCCCACATCAACTCAAACGCGCTGCCGCGCCTCCGCTGGCACACCAGGAGCTTGCCTGCGCACTCAATTAGAGCGGCGACGACGGTAATCACTGGAAGAACTCCGGCAACTGCGACGGCGAATGCGGCGTTGAAAACGAAAACGCGCCGGGGAGCGTTCACTCCCCGGCGCGTTGCCCTCCCGGAATCGACTACTGAGCCGCCTCCACTCTCCTGAGCGGAGGTTTCGGAACCTGCCAAATTAGCTTGGAGTCGTCCGCGTTGTGTGGGTAGAACTGCGCCGACCTCTTGCCGGAGGGCAGGAGGACGATGTCGGCGCGGCGGTTGTACGCTAGCCAGTCCGCGCGCGTGTTGCGGAGCCGCGCCCGCGGAGGCGTGTTGGGGTTGGTGGCCTCGAGTTCTTTCACCGCGCTGCGCTCGAGCGGGCGCTCTTTGCCATAGGCCGCCGTCTCGATCTTGGCAGCGGAGATGCCCTGGTCCACGAGGTACTGCTTGATCCGCTCGACGCGGCGTTCGCTGAGATCCTGGTTATACGGCCTCGAGCCGCGGACGTCGGCGTGGGCCTCGACGGAGAGCTTCGCATCCGGATCGTATTCGAGGTACTTCTTGAAGCCGTCGGCCAGGGTGGCGAGCGCGAGCTGCTGGCTGCGCACGAGCCCGACCTGCGGGTGCCTCCTATCCGGATAGTCAGTCGGATAGAAGATGCTATGCAGCGTCACCGCGGGAATGGGTTCGACCGAGCCTACGATATGCAGACCGGCCGTCTCGGTTGCTGATCCGCCGCAGACGTTCGTAGCGTTCAGCGTGAAGTTTTTGGTTTCATCGATCTGGCGAGCCGGCTGGCCTTCGGAAACCGGCGCCGTGTCCGCAGGCTCGGCCTTGACGGTCTGGCTGCCGCTCAGATCGACCTTGCCGCCCGGATCGAGAGAGACCGAATCAGCGTTCGAGGTCTTCCAGGTGAGCGTCGAAGAATCCTGGGTGACTACCTTGTCGCCGATTTTGCGATAGTGCACCTCGGCGGGATCCGCGGTTAGGCTCGCGTCGACCTTTGTGTTGACGTTTACCGTCCCAGTGCCTTTGACCGTGCCTCCGGGGCCGGCAGCCGCGAAATCGTACGTTGTGGTCGCATGGGGTGAGACCGACTGGCTGCCACTGGTGGGCACCTTGCCGACGCCGCTGATGTTGGCGTCCGCAGTTTCCGCGGTCTGCCAGGTCAGCGTCGAGGACTGCCCGCAGTCGATATTGGCGGTAGAAAGGCTGAAGTTCCCGGTTGCCGGCGCCACGGCGACCTGAGTGCTCGCCATACCGGCCTTGAACCGGGGCAGGTCCTTGAGCTTCTCGCCGCGCTTCCAATCGCTGACCTTTTGCGCGCCGTTCTTATTGAGATCAATCGTAACCTTTTTATTGGCTTCCACGTTGACGTCGCCGGACCAGATCGTATTCCCGTGGCGGGTGACGGTGAGGTGGTGGGTACCGGGCGGCAAGAGAAGATTCTGATGCCAAATCCAATCCCAGTTGAATTCGTCGACGTGGCCGACGAAAAAGTCGGGAGTCGATCCGTTTGACAGAACCGCGGCGCGCTCGTCGCCTTTCAGCTGTACGTCGCCGAACGGTCCCGCCACATTCCCCCCATAGGCGTCGAGCTTGACGTCGAGAGGGGTGGTCTTTCCGGCTTCGATCGTTACGTCCTCGGTCGCAATCTTATAGCCGTAGTTCACCACTACGACGGTGTGTTTCCCTGGGCTCAGCGATATCGATTGACTGCCTTCCTTGATGGCATTTCCATCAACGAAAACGTAGGCTTGTTTCGGGGTCACCTTGATTTTCAGCTTCCCATCCTGCGCGAAGCCGGCGGTCGCGCTGAGCGCGATGGCCATCACGAGGGTGAGGAGGTATACGAGTCGTCGCATCTGCATCTCTCCTGAATATCTGTAGGCGGATTAAATGATCGCTCCCTCGCGCCCTGACGAGAGAACATTGGCTAGGACAAATAAAAGTAGCTTTCTAACCCTTCTCGTGTCAATAAGATTCAAAATAAAGGCGAAAGGTTGCGCAGGCTGTTCGGGCACGAGCGTGCGCGGTCCTTTTCCGTTTCCTATAGTCTCGGTGTCTCGCGCGAGACGAGCGACGTTTGTGTTCGCTACTGGCTGGTGGCGTCGCGTGAGGTCGTAAGAGCTGATTAAGCGCCGGGCTGCCTGGATTATACTGTTCGCGATGTTCAACGACTTGCTTCTGGAACACTTCCGTAATCCGCATAACGCCGGCGATCTGCCTAATGCGACGGCCACGGTCGAGGTCACGAACCCAGTCTGCGGCGACGTCCTTCGGCTCGCCGTCCGCATGGAAGGCGGCCGCATCGCGACTGCGCGCTTCAAGACGCAGGGCTGCGTGGCCGCCATCGCTGCGAGTTCCATCCTTACCGACCTGCTCGCAACCAAAACGATTGTCGAGGCCCGCGGGATCACGCCCGAGCAAATCTCAACCGCACTCGGTGGCCTTCCTCCCGCGACATTTCACGCCGCGCAACTCTGCGTTGACGCCGTGGACGCAGTTGTGCGAAAGCTCTGAGTGCGGCGGAAGCGCCAGCGCTCGTAGGCTTTTCAGTTGTCAAAGAGCGATCGTTCGGCTCCCGTCGAGAGGGCTGGGACGCGTGCGGCGCGGGTCGTCGAGTGTAGCGATTAGACGAGACCCGCGTGCTTTGTTTTCAACGACTTGGCCCGTTTTCGGTTTGCAAGAGTGTAGCGATCTGAGGAGGTTCGATTTCGCCACGGCGGAGGGACGGGAAGCAGCCGCGGGAGACGTCGGGTGCGAAAGGCGCCGCGGTGAGCCAGCGCCAAAGGTGGAGCGGCGTGCGCAGAGCCGCTGTTGTCGCGAGGAGCCGCGCCGCGGAGCGCGAGCCTTTCGACTGGGCTCGGGACAGGCCCGCGACGTCGCGCGGAATACTGTCAACCGTCTACGTCCCACATCGCACCTCCTCCCTCAAGGTGGCACGTTCCGGGGCCGGATTGCAAACGGTTGTTCGTGTAGACATCGATTGGTAGGCGCCTTGAGGAGTAGAAAGCAAAGGAGATAGGAGAATCGATCGGGGTTAGGCGTCACTACTCGGGCGTTTGGCCGAGCGCGCGCTCCAATGCCGCTGGATCGTTCAAATTCAGGATCACGCCTTCCTCTAACGTCGGGACTTCGAGCACGTCCCCCGCGTGCGCCCAGACGACTTGGCGCGCGCCAACAGCGGGCGAAGCGGCGAGCAGTTCTTCAAAGAGGGACGCTCGGAAAATCAGGGGGTGGCCGCGACGGCCGTGAAACGTGGGGAGGATGATCGCTTTCCCACTGGAATCGAATTGCTCAATCAGGCGGGCAACGAGTGCCGCCGAGACCAGCGGATGGTCGACGGGGCAGAGAAGGAGCCCCTCGGTGCCGCCCTCGGGCAGGCTGCGGATCGCCGCTTGGATCGAGGACAACTGGCCTCGCTGCCAGTCGGCGTTGACGACAATCGAGGCGGGGGCGGCGCATACTTTCGCGCGAATCTCCTGTGCGTGTGCCCCTAGGACGACGCGCGTGACGCCTACGCGCGGATGGCGCGTCACTTCGATGAGATGCTCGACGAAAGTCTTGCCGTGGTAGGCAAGCAGCGCCTTGGGGGTGCCCATCCGGCGGGATTCGCCCGCGGCTAGAATCGCGGCGGCGAGCATGGCGGGATCAGCTGCGAGGCAGACTCGCCGCTTTCGCAAGCTGCAGCGACTTGTGTGCGACGTCCTTCGCTCCGCGGCGCACGGCGATCAGTTCGGCCGTGATGCTGACGGCGATTTCTTCCGGAGCGAGCGCGCCGATATCGAGGCCCACGGGCGCGTGCACGCGCTCGAATTCCTCCGGCGAATAGCCTTCTTTTTCGAGTGCCTTATAGACGGAGAGTACCTTGCGCTTGCTGCCGATCATGCCGATGTAGCGCGCCGGC
>DATLWP010000150.1:0-14220 GCA_035576265.1 Candidatus Polarisedimenticolia bacterium | reverse complement strand
CACTCTGCTGATGGTGTCGCCATTGTGGGGGCAGAAGACCGGGCCGTCCCAGCCGCCGACGCAACCATCGGTCCCGTCCCAGCCGGGTTCGAGCCAACCGTCCACTCCCCGAGTGCAAAGGCCCACTTTTGTTTACGGGCGAATCGTCACGGAGAGTGGGCGCCCTCTCCCGGATTCCGCTTCGGTGGAGCTGACCTGCGGGCTGGCGTCGCTGCAGGCGATTCACCCCGACTTGAAGGGGGATTTTCAATTTACTTTGGGGGCAGGACCCCAGAGCAATCTGGACATGAGCGCCAAAAATAGTACTCCCATGGCAGGGGACACTCCGATCTGGGATTCGCGCACCGAGTCTGGCGTTGTTGTTGCGCCCCGTTCGTTGTCAGGTTGTGAGCTGCGCATATCTGCCTCGGGCTACCAGCCGCTGTCCAAGGTCATTATGAATACCGAGGACCTCGGGGGGGTCAATGCCGGAACTTTTGTTCTTACGCCTCTCGCAAAGGAGCAAGTGGACGCGGTCAGCGTCAACTCTTTGCGGGCTCCCAAGCAGGCACGCAAGGAATTCGAGAAGGGCGAGCAGGACATCCGTAGCAACCACCTGAAGTCGGCGACGCGACACCTCGAAAAAGCGGTGGCCGAATACGACGAATATGCAGCTGCCTGGAACGACTTAGGGAGAATTTATGTAACGAACCGCCAGAACGAAAAGGCTCACCAGGCCTTTGCAAAAGCGATCACGGCCGACCCCCAATACATCTCGCCTTACGTGAGTCTCGCCCAGTTGGAGTTGGAGGACGGGCACTACGAAAGCGCCGTCGAAACGACCGGAAAAGCTCTGCAGATGCATCCCGGCTTGGTGCCTGCCAGCTTCATTCAAGCGGTGGCAAATCTCAGACTGAATCGGCTCGATGCCGCTGAGAAGAGCGCGCAAGACGCCGAACGCGGACCACACGAAAACATCCCGCAGTTGCACGTATTGCTTGCCGACATCTTGCTGCGAAAGCACGATTATTCAAATGCGGCAGAGCAGATGCGGGCTTACCTCACGGAGGCTCCGAACGGAAAATTCGCCGGTGAGGTCAAGATGCGCTTGGAACAACTTGAAAAATCAGGGGCTGACTCGGGCGGCACACCTTCGAGCCATGAGGAGCAGCCAGGACCAGCACCGAACTCGCGGACAAGTTCATCCACTCAAACGGGATTCGCCGACTTGAAAGTGCGCCTGCGGATGCAAGACGATTCCCCGTTCATCGGTTCGGCGAGCGTCCGCGTGCTGCCGAGTGAGGGCGACGAAGTCGCGGCCCCCCCCACCGGGTCTGAAGGCGAGACGACCTTCCCCCATCTGCGAGCCGGAACATATACGGTGGAGGCAAGCGCGCCCGGCTTTGTGGCAGTGCGAAAGCAAACAGTGATCGAGGCCGGCAGGCGCCTCCACACCGTGTTTCTGATCATGAAGCCCAAACTGCTGCCCATCGGTGCAGAGCAACTGTCGGTGCCCGTCGTTGCGCCGGAGGCTGAGGCGAAGCCGAATCGAACGCGTTGGATTCCGCCGGACATCGACAGCGCGGTGCCTGAGGTAGAGGCGGGAGTGGCGTGTCCTCTCTCGCAAGTAATCCGCGGTGCGGGCCGGCGGATGGAAGAGTTTGTAGAGAACCTGCAAAAATTCGACGCCACCGAAAAACTAGAGCACTTCGATGTGGCTGCCGACAGCTCGCGGGGGAAGCCCCAGACCCGCACGTTCGACTACGTCGCAATCGTCAACCATTCGGGTGCCGGAGCATTCAACGTGGACGAGTATCGGAACGGCAGCATCGACCCTTCGCAGTTTCCTAGCCAGATCGCCACGATCGGCCTGACGGCGATGGCGCTCATCTTTCATCCAAAGCTGGTTTCCGATTTCCAGTTTACTTGTGAAGGACTCGGGCAATGGGACGGAAACCCGGCCTGGCAGGTGCACTTCGCCCAGCGAACCGATCGGCCCAACAGGCTCCGCGCTTACGTGATCGAACAAAACTATTACGCCGTCCCGTTGAAAGGTCGCGTGTGGATCGACGTGGGCACCTATCAGGTCCGGCGGCTCGAATCGGAGTCGATGAAGCCGGTCCCGATCATTGCGCTCGCGCAGGAGTATGTGGCGATCGACTACGGGCCGGTTCAGTTCCACACGCGCACGAAACAGCTCTGGCTACCCCTCGACGCGGAAGTTTACTGGGAGCGCCGCGGGCGCCGCTTTTATCGCCGCCACACGTTCAGCAATTTCAAGGTCTTCGAGGTCGAGTCCGCCCAGCAGATTCATGCCCCCAAGGCATCCTACTGCTTCAAGAACACGAGCGATCGGCGGGTCGACGGAATCTTCACCGTCTTGCCAGCCTCGGGGACTACGGCCAAGCCGGTCTCGATCCGCCTTACGATTCCGGGCGGACGCGACGTTTGCAAACTGGTCGGTCGCGGCAAGGATGTGAACATGTCCGTCGATGCGGTGGGCTCGGCCACCTTCGTTCACGACGGCGCCGCCGGATCGATCGAAGTCGACACCAGTCTGGAGAAAGAAACTACCGTGGACCTGATCCCGGAAACCAACATCGCGGCGATCCAACCTTAGAAATCGGCGCGGAGTGCCCCGACGGGAATACAACCGGCGCACTCGTGCGGCGCCCCGACCGGCCTTCTGCGATGCCGGGACGCCGCGCCGAGTTCCAAGAGCTATTCCTTGAGCGATGTGGGATCGGACTCGTTTTTGGGCGACACTTTAGCGAGCAGAGCGACCAATTCTCGCCCGGCAGCCGGAGTGCCGACCTTGTGTTCACGAACGATTTCCTTGGCGCTCAGCTTACTGCCATATATTTTCTTGTTTGCGCCGCCGTCCGAGCGAAGCGTGGAGCCTTCGAGCGAGATTCCCGCGAAGAGTCCACGCGAGCGGGAATAGGACAGCACCTCCGCTTTCATCACGATGTCTGTATCCGCAGCGGCCGCGCGCCCTTTTGGTCCCGCTGCCGCAGAGGCATCGGCGCCAAGTTTCACCTTGCTGCTCAGGATGGACTCGGCTCCCTTGGGATTCATAACCAGCAGGACGAAATCCGTGGCCTGGCCGCCCAACTGGAGTCCGATGTTGCCGCCTTCGAGCGCGAACATGGCGGGCGCACTCCAGGGTCCCGTGAAGTGCTGGCCCGACCGGCAGGTGATCGCGCCGCGGCCGTAATCCCCGCCAATGCCGATGGCGAACTTCAGCACGGACGGAAACACGATGACGCATTCGGCCTTATCGAGCAGTTCCTTGGGAATGCCGTCGGGGATATCGACGATCTCTTTGAGAACCTGCCCGCAGTTTTGCAGGCGCTTTTCTTCCTTGCTGGGGCCCGTGGCCCACGTGGGGAAAGCCAAGGCGAGAGCAACGAGCAGACCGCATATTTTTCTCATGGATAGAACCTCCGCAAGATATCGGATCGGTATAGCGTTAGACTCCAAAGAAAATCGGGCTTTCGGTTTTTGCTGCGCGCCAGCGCAGGTTGCTACAAGCCCCCGATGGGGCAGATACCACTATCAGAATCGAAAGACCGGACCGAATGCAACCCGCAGGCTGTGATGCGTTCCTTGATTGAAATAGATTTCGTCGCCGACGTCCAGGCGGACACCGAGAAAGCCGATGTGACTTTCCAGCCCGCCGCCCGGGTACAACACGCCGCTCACGTTATTGGCCCGGAGATTTTCCACGGAACTGGTGAAGGTGGCGAACGTCGCCGGACGCGGATCCATGCGAAAGTTTATGAATCCACCTTTGAGAGTCACGAAAAGTTGGATGGGGCCGGGCGTGTGAAGCTTGGGGCCAAACAGTCCGTGCAGAAGGCGAATATTCGTCCTCTGCAGGGCCACCGTACCCGTGCTCGTATTCGTGAATCCTTCGGTGAAGGCTTCCTCGAAATCGTAGCTCATCTCTGCTTCGAGCTGCGCGAACGGACCGGCTTTCAACGACAAACGGCCCCCGAGGCCTGCCATGTTTGTGTCTGTCTGCGACAATCGGAAATAATCCACATACGCGCCAATCTCTCCCTGCGCGAATGCCGGATGCGCAAACCACGCTCCCAGCAGAAGAACAATTGCCATGCGTTTCATGTGTGCTCTCCTCGCAGTGTGATTTTGGACGGCTCGCTGGGCTCGGCCGACTTTGATCTAGTTCTCCCTTGAAACGGGCGAACCAACACTACAAAAACGCGATGTTTTGGCTGGCTGGGAATGGCTTGCTGGCTTTGACGCCGGTCAGCTCGGCTAAGGTTGCCCCGGCCGGTTTCCTGGTTGGAAACGCGACAGATTAGACGGTAATGACGATCTTGCCGAGGAAGCTGCCGGAGGCCTGGTAGTGGAAGGCCTCAAGGGCTTGGTCGAACGGGAAAACCTTATCGATGATCGGCTTGATTTGGTTGACCTCGATCGCGCGAATCAACTGCTCGAGGCTGGCGCGGTGGCCGACGCCGATGCCGTGCAGGCTGGCGCTTTTGAACATGAGGTCGTGCGGGTCGGCGTGGCCCTCGGCACCGGCGAGCACGCCGATCAGCGCGACCTTACCGCCCCAGCCGACGCACACAAACGAGCGCGCCAGAGTGGCGACGCCGCCGTTTTCAATCACGCAGTCCACGCCCTTGCCTTCCGTCAATTCGAGCACCTGTTTTTCCCAATCGGGATGGTGCTTGTAATTCACGCCGGCGGAGGCGCCGAAGGTGCGGGCGCGCTCGATCTTGGCGTCGCTCGACGAAGTAACGATCACACGCGCGCCGGCCGCGCGTGCGAATTGCAGCGCGAACATGGAAACGCCGCCAGTGCCGAGACAGAGCACCGTATCGCCGGGCTTCACGCGCGCGCCGACGTTCATCAGTGCATTCCAGGCCGTGGGGCCGGCACAGGAAAGCGTTGCGGCTTCGTCGAACGAAAGGCTTTTCGGCATGGCCACCCAGCCGTCCTCGTGGAGCATCACGTGCTCGGCGAGCGTGCCGTCGAGCGGAGCGCCCAGGGCGCCGCGGTTCTTGGGTGGCGCGCCGTCGATCCACACCTGGAAGAACGTGGACACGACGCGGTCGCCCGGCTTGAAGCGAGTGACGGCGGAACCGATGGAGACGACCTCGCCGGCGCCGTCGGACAGGGGGATCGTGTCGTGCTCCAAAGCGACCCGGTATTTGCCCGTGAGGATTGCATGGTCGCGGTAATTGAGCGAAGTGGCGCGGATGCGGACGACCACGTCGTGGGGTCCCGGCTTCGGCTCCGGCCGCTCTCGGCGGTGCAAATCTTCGAGGCTCGTGCTGCCCTTTACGATTTCGTAGACCTTCATTAGTCCTGCCCCCTTGCAATCTCAAGGTGCTTCGGCGGCGACGCGAAGGCGCGACGCTTGGCCGCAGAAGAACGACAACGTTAGTGAACGGCCGCACGAGTGTCAAGGGCGCCAAAGGCGTGGGCGGAGCGCAATAACCGCCGGGCCTGAGATGTTCGGATTTTCGGCGGGATTAACGGAGCGCCAGGGGCTTGCCGGATTGGGTGTGTCGCATCGGAACAAACGTGGCGAGAGGCGCCGAAACGGTCTAACCTTTTGGACGGGCTCATCAGACCACTTTTTCTGACTCTGGAGCGAACCCGCAGTTTCGGAGCGATTCATATGCCGAAAGATATGCGCGACGTCGAGGTTGTCGGAACGCTGGCGCTGACGCCGCCCGCACTCGAGGACTTTCAGTTCGTGAAGGTGCACGTCGAGGGAGCCGTGGCGCGGCTCACCCTCGATCGCCCCGAACACAACCTGCTGAACGAGCGGATGCTCGCCGAACTGACCGCGGGAATCAACACGCTCGGCGAGCGGTCGACGATCAAGCTGATCGTGGTCGACTCCGCCTGCAAAGCGTTCTGCGGCGGCATCGAGCTGGGCGAATACACACAGCGGCGCGTGTTTCAGTTGCTCGACGCGTTTCACGGCGCGTTTGCCGCGATGCTCGACACTTCGAAGCCGGTACTGGTGGTCGTCAACGGCCCAGCGTTCGGCGGAGGAGCGGAACTTGCGGCGCTAGGCGACCTGGTGATTGCGACTCCAAAGGCGCGGTTCGCACAGCCGGAAATCAAGCTGGGAGTTTTTCCGCCTCTGGCCGCGGCCATCCTTCCCTACATCCTCGGACCGAAGCAGGCGCTCGAATTAGTGCTCACGGGCGAAATAATTTCTGCCGAGAGGGCTCTGGATTTGGGCCTCGTGAACTGGCTGGTCGCCGAATCCGAGCTGCCGAAAAGAGTGGACGAAGTGATCGCGAAGGTGACGGCCCAGTCCGCTCCCGTGCTCACCATGGCGAAGAAAGCGGTGCTCGGCAGCCTGGGATTGCCTTTGCGAGAGGGCGTGCGCAACTCGATGAAGGTTTTCTTGAATGAGCTTGCCGATCTTGAGGATTCGCAGGAAGGGCTGCGCGCTCTGGTCGAGAAGCGCGCCCCGCAATGGAAGAATCGCTGAGATCGATCCGCCTGGCGGCGGGCGTGAGTTGACACGGTTTCGGGCGCAGCATACACTCACAATTTACAATTGAGCTGGCTTCGGGGAATCGGAAGGCCGTGAAAATCGGCCACGGTCCCGCCACTGTGATCGGCCGGCGCTGCGCGGGTGGCAGCGAAAGGCCGAAAGTCAGGAACGTACCCGAGCCGGTGCAAGCTGACACTCTTCGCGAGAGAGGGTGCGGCTCGAAGCCTCGCGCCTTTCGCGAGGCTTTTTTGTTGGCTTCCTTAAGCGAGGGCTGACTGAATCACCTACGACATCGAGCGATTTTGACGCTGGCCGCAGCCGGCGCTCTGATTGCCGGCGCAGCGCCAGCGGCGTCGGCTGCGCCGCGGCGGAGCACGCCGCTTCCAGTGCGGAAAGATGCGCCGCGCGTGGTGACGGACGAAGCGGGGCGGAGGGTAGAGTTGCCCGTGGAAGTGAGGCGGATCGTCACGCTCGCGCCGAATCTGACGGAAACGGTTTACGCGCTGGGGCTCGGCGATCGGCTCGTCGGCGATACGGATTGGTGCGACACGCCTTCGGATGCGAAGCGTAAGCCGCACGTGGGCAATCCGCAGAACCCCAGCCTCGAAGCGATCGTGGCGCTGCATCCGGATCTCGTGCTGGCGACGACGTCGATCAACCGCGTCGAGACGGCCGACGCGCTCCAGCAACTCGGCATCGCGGTCTACACCAGTGACCCGCACACGGTTCGAGGCATGCTTGCTTCCACCGCGCGCATGGCGGACGTGCTGGACGCGAGCGCGCAGGGAGCCGAACTGACCGGCCGGTTGGAGCAGCGGCTCGATGCGCTGGAGGCGCGGCTCGCGGACCGGCCGCTGGTTCACGTGCTGTTCGTCGTGTGGGACCAGCCGCTGATCACGGTCGGGCAGAATACCTTCATCGCCGACGCGCTGCGTTTTGCGGGGGCCGAGTCTGTTGTGCTGTCGGGCCGGAATTGGCCGCAATTGAGCCTCGAAGAAGTCGTGCGGCTCCAGCCCGAGTACCTTGTGTTCACAGGAGAACACGGGGGAGAGGCCGCCATGAGGCTGGCCGACCTGCGCGCCCGACCGGTGTGGAAAGACCTCGCGGCCGTGCAGGTGGGACACGTGGTGGACGTGAGCGAAGAGGCGGTGCGGCCTTCGCCGGGGCTGGTCGACGCGATCGAGGATCTCGCGCACAAATTGCACCCGGAAGCGTTTGCGAAGAGCGACGAAATTCGACACTCGAAGGTCGAAACGCGGTTTTTGCCGGGGCGCGTCGGCGAAGCCGGAGAGGAATGCAGCCCGTGCGTCCGCTGACGCCGCGACGCGTGCTTTGGATCTGCGCCGGGCTCTGCGCCGTGTTGCTTGTGGCGACCGTGATCGCTTTGCGCATGGGCGCATATCCGATCTCCATTCGCGACATCGTGATGACGCTTCTGAACCGCGTGCTCGGGCGGCGGGACCGCATCTCTTCCGATTTCTGGCTCGTCGTTTTCGGGTTGCGGCTGCCGCGCATCGCGCTCGGAATTTTGGTGGGCGCGGCGCTGTCAACGGCCGGTGCGGGATTCCAAGCGCTGCTCCGGAATCCGCTGGCGGATCCGTACGTGCTGGGTGTATCGAGCGGCGCTGCTCTGGGCGCCATCATCAGCTTGATCGTCGCGCCACACACGCCGGGCGCGATCCAAGCGGCCGCGTTTATAGGGGCGGTGGCCACCATTGCAGCCGTCTATTTTCTCGGTCGGCGCGGGGGAAAACTCGATAGCGCCACGCTGCTGCTGGCCGGAATCGTGACGGTTTCGTTTCTCTCGGCCGTGATTATGTTTCTGATGACCACGCTTAGCGGGCGCGACCTTCGAGGGATGGCGTTCTGGCTGATGGGCGACCTTGCGTCGCAGCCGGCGGTGAATCTGCGCTGGCTATACTTCGTCCTGATCGTTGCCGCGGGTTCGATCTACACGACGTCGTCCGATCTCAATCTGATTCTGACGGGCGAGCAGGAAGCGCGGCACCTGGGCGTGAACGTGCATCGTGTGAAGCTCGTTGTGTATGTGGCGGCGTCCGTGCTCACGGGCCTGGCCGTTTCCGTGAGCGGCGCGATCGGATACGTGGGGCTGCTCGTGCCGCACGTAATGCGCATGATGTTCGGCAACGACTACCGCCTCCTGATTCCAGCCTCGGCGCTGGGCGGAGCCATCCTTATCGTGCTGGCGGATGCGCTGGCGAGGACGGTCGCGGCGCCCACGGAACTGCCGGTCGGGGCGATGACGGCGCTCGCGGGCGCGCCGGTCTTCATTTATCTCATGCGGCGGAGGGTGCGATGAGCGCATTTGCCGGAGGTGGTGCGGCGGCCGCGCCGGAGGTCTCTTCGGTGCTGAGGGCCGCCGGCATTCCCTTGAAGGTCGAGCAAGTGAGCTACGCGTACGCGGCAACGGACCGCTCGGCGCCGGAGTTCACCCTCGGTCCCACGAGCTTCGAAGTGCGGCAGCGCGAATTGGTCGCCATTCTCGGGCCGAACGCCAGCGGAAAATCGACGCTGCTCGGATTGCTGGCGGGCTTGCACAAACCGCTTTCCGGGCACATCGAAGTAAGCGGAATCGAGGTCGGCACGCTCGACGCGCGGACCCGCGCGCAGCGGATTGCGCTCGTGCAGCAGGAAAGCGAACTCCTCTTCCCACTGCGAGTGTGGGAGTACGTGCTGCAGGGCCGCTATCCGTACGGCCGGCGGCTTCGCTTCGAATCGCCGGAGGATTGCCTGCTCGCCGGGAACGCGTTGGCGCAGGTCGGCGCGGACGCGCTGCGAAATCGCTGGATGGATCAGCTTTCGGGAGGCGAAAAACAGCGCGTGATTCTGGCGCGCGCCCTGGCGCAGCAACCCTCGCTTCTGTTGCTGGACGAGCCCACGCAGCATCTCGACATCGGAGGCAAGGTGGAATTGCTGCGGCGGCTGCGGCGGCTGGCGGATGAAGATCGCTACACGGTTCTGGTGGTCACGCACGAGCTCAATCTGGCCGCGGAATTTTCCGACCGCATCGTGCTGCTGCACAAGGGCAAGTGCCTGCGCGTGGGGACGCCCGCCGAGGTCTACGATCCCAGATTGCTCGAGGAAGTCTTTGAGGCGCCCCTCGAAGTGGAGCTGCGCGCGAGCGGCCGACCACGGGTAATCCTGCGTGAGAATCACTAGTGCCGTTCCAACTCGATGCGCCCGAGGCGTTCGCAGCAATGGCGCTTTCGCGGTGGCCAGGGAAGTTGGAACGGCCCTAAGCGCGAGAAAGGTTTCGACGCACAATTTCGCGGGGGCCGGTTGTTGCCCTCCGCAAGCGGCGCGATCGGCGGTCACGAAGCGCCGTCCACAATCACCGGAGACTCCGCGCACGGGAAGACGGTGAAAAACCGTCGCCGCCGCGCGACTGTGAGGCGGAAAGTTTTTGGCGCGCGCCACTGGTTCGGCAGCGAATCGATGCGATTCGGTGCCGCTGGGAAGGCCGCGCTGCAACCCTGATATTTTGGGTGATTCGCCAAGCCAGGAGACCGGCGGAGTCTCGATCCGGATGCGCCGCGGCAAGCCGCGGCGTTCAGGACAACCTTCAACTCCCGCGCGAGAGGGAGAGGAGGACCACGATGAGACTCCGATTTGCCCTTCTTCTGTTTTCCGCAGTTGCTTTGGTCACGCCCTATTCGATCCCCGCACAGGCGTCGGATTCTTCGCAAGCCCGGAATCGGGCCGCGTCTGCCCAAGGCGGGGCGGTCATCCGAGGAAACGTGTATGATCCCGACGCGCGGGCGGTGCCGGGCGCGCGCGTCAGCCTGCTCGATTCCCTGAATGTAATCGCCGAGACCCTGACGGACTCGCACGGGGAGTACGAATTCACGGTACTTCGGAACGGCGCGTATACCATCGTGGCAAATGCGCCAGGATTTACCAGGCTGTCCGCCGGCATCGAGGTCAGGACCGGTGAGACACGGGCGGTAGACCTACACCTCCGGCTAAGTGCCGTGCAGCAACAGGTGGTCGTTTCGGCCTCACTGAGCGGAGCGCTCGCGCCGCAAATTGGCTCCTCCGTTAGCGTTGTCAGCAAGCCGGAAATCGAGGAGCGCGGGGCACAGACTGTTTACGACGTGCTGCGCGGTATCCCCGGCGTCGACATCAACCAGACCGGCCGGCGCGGAGGCGTGACGAGCGCTTTCATCCGCGGCGGAAATTCCAATTACAACCTGGTGATGGTGGATGGCGTCCCCCTGAATGATTTCGGCGGAGGAACAGGCTTCGACCTCTCACCCTTGCCCGCCGATGGCGTGGACCACGTGGAAATCATACGCGGCCCGCAGAGCGCCCTGTATGGCTCGGACGCCCTGGCCGGGGTGATCAATGTCGTGAGCAAGCGCGGAGAAGGTTCGCCGCAATTCAGTTTTCTCGGTGAGGGCGGAAGCTACGATACCTGGCGAATCACGACCGGAGGAACCGGCTCGAGTCACGGCTTCGGCTGGGCGTACAACGTCTCGCGGCTCGCCACCAACGGCGTCGCGCCAAACGACAATTACCGGAACCAAACCTCGTTCGTGAGCTTGCGCTATTCGCGCAGCCCTCGCCGGCAATTCGACATGCACTTCTTCGGCGACGCAGGGAATGCGGGTGTTCCCGGGCCGTTTGGCTCGGACCCCGATGGTCTCTTCCCGGGAATCGACACGGTATCCCGCGAAAAACAAAACCTTTTCGGCTACCAGGCGAGCTACACGGAACAGTTTTCGAGCCGCCTGCGCCAGGTCACGACGGTGAGCGCGTCGACCGACCGGACATGGTTCGCATCTCCCGTGTACGGGAATTCATTTACGAAGAATCTGCGCCTGGTGGCCAACACGCGCAGCGAGGTCGCTCTCTCGCCGAAGGACCTTTTCGTCGCCGGCTTCGAATACGACCGCGAGGAATTCGAGAACACGTATGTCGCCGTATATACCGCCGACCCCAACGGAATTCCATTCACCCTTCCCCGCAACAGCCTCGCTTTACTCGCGGAGAACCGCTGGAACCTGGGCAGCCGCTGGTTCCTCAACACCGGCCTCCGCGTGGACAATATAAGGACCGGCAGTCTGCCTCCGGACGGCTTTGGCTCCCGCCCTTTCATTCCCGCCACGTCGATCACTCAGGTAGACCCGCGAATTTCCGTCGCGTATCTGGCGCGGCTTTCCGATTCCGGCGGCACATTCGGCGTCACGCGCCTTCATGGCAGCTTCGGCACCGGGATTCGGCCGCCGAATGGCTTCGAGCTGGGCTTCACCAATAACCCGCAGTTGAAGCCGGAGAGGAACATCAGCTTCGACGCAGGCATCGAGCAGCACCTGTTCAACGAGCGAGCCGCACTCGACGTGACCTATTTCTACAACCGCTTCAAAGATCAAATCGTCACACTCGGCGGATCTCTTCAGAACTTAAGCACGTTCAGCTCGGCGAACCTCGCGAACTCGCGCGCTTATGGTCTCGAGAGCAGCCTGCGAGTCCGCCCGCTTCGCTCGCTCGAGGTCGCGGCGGAATATACATGGCTCAACGCCGCGATCCTCGCGGTCGACGGCGCCACCGACGTGCAATTTCCCTTCTCGGTCGGCCAGCCGCTGCTTCGCCGTCCACGCAGCTCGGCCGGCTACAACGTCACGTGGTGGCACGGCCGGCTGATGCTCAATTCCAACGCGAGCATTCGCGGCGCCGTGCTGGATCTCGAGCCGAACTACGGCAGCTTCGCCTGCACGCTGGGGATGCAATGCTTGTTCCGCAACAAGGGCTACGTCGACGCCAACGCCGGCTTCTCCTACCGGTTGCCACGAGGGTTCGAAATCTACGGGCGCGTGAATAACTTGCTGGACCAGAAGTACGAGGAGTCGTTCGGCTATCCCGCTCTGCACCTGAACTTTCTATCCGGCATCCGTCTCAATTTTCCGGGAGAGCGTTCTCAGGGCACTCCGTAGGAGCGAAGCGGTCAGACGCGGATTGGCCGCGATCGCAACCTGCTTCTCCCGGCTCACGGCCCTTGGTCCCCTTCCGCAAGGGGCTCGGCGAGGCTGTGCGGATGCTATAATCGTGCGCCTATCATGAGCCGCACCGCACAAGAGACGCCCCGCATCGCACAAAACGCGATGGCGCGCTACGAAGCCGTGATCGGACTCGAGGTGCACGCGCAGCTCGAGACGCACACAAAGGCGTTCTGCGGATGCTCGACGGAATTCGGCGCCGCGCCGAATTCCAACACGTGTCCCGTGTGCCTGGCTTTGCCGGGCGCTCTCCCGGTGCTGAATAAGAGGGCGCTGGAGCTGGCGCTGCGGGCTTCGATGGCGATCCACTGCCGGATTCAAGAGCGGTCGCGTTTCGCCCGCAAGAACTATTTCTATCCCGATCTTCCCAAGGGGTATCAGATTTCGATGTACGAGCTGCCGCTGGCGACAGGCGGCTGGATCGAGATCGCCGTCGACGGCCAGAAAAAGCGCATCGGCATCACCCGGCTGCACATGGAAGACGACGCGGGGAAAAGCCTGCACGAAGGTTTTGCCGATTCCGACCGCTGGAGCTACATCGATTTGAACCGCTCCGGCGTCCCCCTGATCGAAATCGTCTCCGAGCCGGACCTGCGCACCCCGGCCGAGGCTTACGCCTACCTGAACACGCTGAAGCAGATCCTCGAATACACGGAAGTGAGCGACTGCAACATGGAGGAAGGCTCGCTGCGCTGCGACGCGAACGTCAGCGTGCGCCTCCGCGGCGCTCCGAATTTCGGGACGAAGGCGGAAGTGAAGAATCTGAACTCGTTTCGTTATCTCTCGCACGCGCTCGAATACGAAATCGAGCGGCAAATCGGCGTGCTCGAGGCCGGCGGAACCATCGCCCAGGAGACGCGACTGTGGAACGTCGCCGCCGGGCGCACCGAACCGATGCGCTCGAAGGAATTCGCGCACGATTACCGCTACTTCCCAGATCCCGACCTGCTGCCCGTAGTGATTTCCCAGGCGACGATCGAGGATGTCCGCCGTTCGATGCCGGAATTGCCGGACGCCAAGCTTGCCCGCTTTCTGCGCGACTACGGCATCACGCCATACGACGCCGGAGTGCTGACGGCCACGCGACCGCTGGCGGATTACTTCGAGGCCGCCGTGCGCGCCGGCGCTCCCGCGAAGGCCGCCGCGAACTGGATCTCCGTCGAGCTTCTTCGCCGGCTGAACGACGCGGGCAAGGATATTTCCGATTGTGCGCTCGCTCCCCGCGCGCTCGCGGAGCTGCTCGGAAAAATCGAGAAGGGTGAAATCACCGCTGCCAGCGGGAAGAAGGTGTTCGCCACGATGTTTGAGACCGGAAAGAGCGCGGCCGAGATCATTGCAGCCGAAGGCCTGGCGCAGATCACGGACACGAGCGCGATCGAAAAGATTGCCCGCGAAATCGTGGCGAAGAGCCCGGACAACGTGGCGAAATATCGCGCGGGGAACGAAGGCGTGTTCAAATTTTTCGTCGGGCAGGTGATGCGCGAGACGCGCGGCCAGGCCAATCCCCAAGTCGTCAACGAAGTGCTCAAGCGCGTGCTCGCCGGGTCGTAGGCGGCGCGCCGAAATGGAGGCACGAACGTGCTCAAGGAAGGCGACAAGGCCCCGAATTTTCGCGTGCAGGCCGACGACGGCCGGACGGTCTCTCTGGCGGACTTCCGCGGACAGAACCTCATCCTCTACTTTTATCCCAAGGCCAGTACGACCGGCTGTACGCACGAAGCCATCGGTTTT
>DATLWP010000149.1:0-2110 GCA_035576265.1 Candidatus Polarisedimenticolia bacterium | reverse complement strand
GTGGGCTCCATTGGTTGTCCCGCTACTTGACCCTGCCGACCTTGAATTCCACCGTGGTCTCCGGTTCGAATCTTGGTTCCACCTCGGACTCCGAATTCATGGGAACGCCGCTCATTCAGCAATACAATCTCGACCTGCAGTATGAGTTTGCCAAGAACTGGGTGGCGGACATCGGCTATGTGGGTACGCATGGAACGCACCTCTACGATTGGGCGCGGCCCATCAACGTTGCGCACCTGGCAGCAGGCGCTCCGAACGGGCCTACCGATCCCTTGAATTCGGCGCTTATTTCGAGCTCCCTGCCCTTCAACGATGCGAACAACCCATACCCGATCACAGCGAACACCGTTTCGAACGTTCAAGGGCGGGTCACATACCTCGGGTTTGCCCCCGGCGGCGTTTCAACGACGAGTACCGTGGGAGATCACCTGTACAACAGCTTGCAGTTGCAGCTGCGGCACCAGTTCTCCCACGGACTGCTCCTGCAGACGTCGTACACGTGGAGCAAGCTCATGACGAACATCAATGGCAGCCAAGGCGGCGGCGGCATCGCCGCGCCTGGCAACGTGCTATCGGGCGGAGCCAACAGCAATAACCCCTTGGACTTTAAGCAGCAATACGGCGTTGCGGCGTTCAACCGGGCGCACCGCTTGGTCGTCAGCTACAGCTATGACCTGCCATTTAAGGCCGAGGGGTGGATGGGCAGGGTCGTCGGAGGGTGGACTCTGTCCGGCGTAACAACGATTCAGAACGGCGCGCCTTTCACCGTCACCGACACGGCCGGCGGTACCATATTCTTCGGTACGGCGGCGGTTTTCGGCGCCTCAGGAAACCGTGCAGAGTTGACGAACCCGATCCATTGCAATTCTTCCGGCGTCTGCGGGTCCGGACTGCCAACCGCCACATCGGGCAGCAACAAGTCCCGACTAAGTAACTGGATCAACAAGGCGGCTTTCGGTCCCCCGGGCAGTGAGCCATGCATTGGAGGGACCGTCGCGGGAAGCTGCGCAACTTCCGGCGGCGGCCGCGGTTTCGGCAACTCCGGTATCGGCTCGGTTTTGGGTCCCGGCCAGCACAATTGGGATATGGCTATCCTGAAAACAACGAAGGTCACCGAAGGGACCAGCATCCAGTTCCGAGCGGAGTTCTTCAACGTTTGGAACCATGCACAGTTCGGCTTCGTAGGGAACAACCGCAACGCCCCTGCGACTTTCGGCACCATCACGCAGACCGTGGTTCCCCCGCGCGTGGTGCAATTCGGAGTGAAGTTCTTGTTCTGAGCAGCAGCGAGCGCGGACTCTACCCCGGCCCCATCCTTCGCCCGAAGGATGGGGCCTTTGTTTTGAGCCTCGCAATCGCGCCGGCGCTAGCTTGAATCGGAATCGCGCGCGGCAATCGCCTTGCATTTCTACGGGCAGTGTCCTAAACTTTCCGTCTTAAGATAGGCCTGTCATTTCCGACGCGTCGCGTCGTGGCCCACAGGATCGGGCGGCACAAGCTGCGTCCCGCGCGAAATATTTCCCCGGGAGAATCGGGTGTCCACACCGCTGGAGAGCTGGGTCGAGGAATCCGCAAGGCTTACGAAACCGTCCAAGATTGTCTGGTGCGACGGCTCGGAAGCAGAAAACGATCGTTTTACTGCGGACATGCTCCGCGACGGCACCTTCCTGGAGCTGAACCAAAAGACCTACCCTCGATGCTATCTCCACCGCAGCAATCCCAACGACGTCGCCCGCACCGAGGGCCTCACCTTCATCTGCACGCGCAAGAGAGAAGACGCGGGCCCGACGAACAACTGGATGTCGCCGTCCGAGGCCAAGGACCGAGTCCGGCCCCTGTACGACGGCGCCATGAAGGGCCGCACGATGTACGTCGTGCCCTACATCATGGGTCCGGCGAAGTCTCCGTACAGCAAGATCGGCGTCGAGATCACCGATAGCGCCTACGTGGCCGCCAACATGCGCATCATGTCGCGCATGGGCAAGGTTGCGCTCGACCGCCTCGGCAGCTCCTCCGACTTCGTTCCCGGCCTTCATTCGCTCGGCGATCTCAATCCGGAACGCCGCTTCATCCTTCATTTTCCAGAGGAAAATCTGATCTGGAGCATCGG
>DATLWP010000148.1:0-11650 GCA_035576265.1 Candidatus Polarisedimenticolia bacterium | reverse complement strand
CAGCTTGCGAACTTCGTCGAGCCATCCCGACTCGATCATGTCTTGCACGCGCGCGTTGATTCGCGCGTAGAGCGCGGCGCGAGGGGGAAGAAGCCCGATTTTCACCACGCGGTAGCCCTGCAAGCCGGCTCGGCCGCTGCGATGAATTTGACCGACCGGTTTCCTCGCGAGGACGCGGATTTCGAGGGCGCGGATAATCTTCTGCGTGTCGCGTGGAGCGATTCGGGCCGCCGTTTCTGGATCCATGCGCGCAAGAAGTCTGTGGAGGTATTCGGGAGCCGTGTGCCGCGCTTTCTTGCGCAGCCGCTCGCGCAATTCATCAGATCGGGTTGGAGCATCGGCCAGCCCCTCGAGCAAGGCGCGCAGGTAGAGCCCGGTGCCGGCCGTGAGAATCGGCAGTCTTGTCCGACGGCGCAAGCTGTCGAGGACGTCGATTGCCTGCCGCCGGTAATCGCCGGCCGTGAATATCTCGTCCGGCTCGACGAGGTCGACCAAATGGTGGGGAATGCCACGCTGTTCGGCCGGAGGAACTTTCGCGGTGCCGATGTCGAAATGGCGGTAGACCTGGGTCGAGTCGCAGGCCAGGATTTCGCCGCCAAGCTCCTCCGCCAGGCGAATTCCGAGCGCGGATTTGCCGGAAGCCGTCGGCCCTAGAATCACCACGAGCCGCGCGGAATCGTTCATCCCGGAAATTTCCAGTACCGCAGCAGCAACGCGAGCAATACCAGTGCCGCGAGAAGCAGAGATCCCACCACCTGTGTGCGGTTCACTTGCACGGAGATTTCACCGGGCGTAGTCGATGGGCAGATTATATAGGAAGACGATGCGAAGCTGGATATACGGGCCGTGAAACTGCGACGGCAATGGCTCGAACGGATTCGAGGCGTGGATCGCAGACATCGCGGCATTGTCGAGCGGCTCTTTCCCGGACGTTCTTTCGAGCTGCGGATAAGGGGAAGGAATGCTGCCATCGCGATTGATTTGGAATATGGTGTAGACCATTCCTTGATCGCCCATGCGCGCCGATTCCGGCATCACCGCTTCCCAATTGCGCCTGATGCTGGCGAGCAACCGCTGGATGTAGCTCGAAAAATCCACGCCCTCCGTCGGCGTCAGGATTTGTCCCCACGGCTGCATCCCTGGGCCGCGACCTCGGCCCTGGGGAATGGCTCCACCGGGCATTTGAAGTCCTCCTCCGCCGCGGCGGATGGCATCCTGCATTTGATTTTGAATCGCTTTTCCTGGAGAGAGCTGGGGCAATTGCAGATTGAGTCCAGTTTCAGGGGGCTCTCTCGGCTGTATCGGCTCGAGCCGCGAGGGAGCTGGCTGCGCGGGTTCGGCCGGGGCTGGGATCGCGGATGACCGCGGCTTGGGAGCTTCCGGCAGATCGGGAGCCGGGCGCGGCGGAACCACGGGCTCCGGCGTGGGCTGCTCGACGGGCGGGGCGATCTTGCGCAGCGTTTTCGGGTTGATCCGCACCTTCGGCGTCGGCGCGGGTGCCTTGGGAACCTCCGGCGGAGTGTAGATCCATTGCAACTGCCTGCGCGCCAAGTTGATTTCATCCTCTGTCGGAACATGCGGTGGGAAGATTTTCGGCGAGAAGATCAAAAAGATGATGAAGCCGATGTGCACGAGAACCGAGAGAACTTGGGTTATCAGTTTCGATCGGGGATCGCGCTTGACTTCCGGCTCGATCAGCAAGTTCGCGTTGCCAGTGATGAAAATATCCGGATCGATGAGTTCGCGCAGCTCGGCGGTCACCTCCGTCTTGCGCGGGGACCTTTCGATCGTCTCCGGCGCAAGCGGCTCTACATGAGCTGGCACCACGATGCGCGAATCGAGGATTTCGAGGGGGAGGGTCGGGACCTGCTGCAGCTTTTCGAGCGGCTTTACCTCCATTCCGCGCGGCACGAGCGTCCGCTCCACCAGAACGCCAAGCGGGAGATGGGCGGGGATGGACGTCCGGCCATCGAGCGGAGGCGCGTCGGCGAGTTCAGACGGCACGACGGTTCGGTCGTCCATGTAGGTCGAGACGCGTCGAGGCGTCTTCTTTGCCTCGTCCTCATCGACGGGGCGCACATCGACCGGGACCAGAGTGCGAGGAATCATCTAATCTCGTGCGGGGTAAAGGCACCTAATTGGACGCGCTGGGCGTGTTCGAGGATGCCCGCCATCACGCGATCGGCCAGTTCGAGCGCGGCGCGCCCGGCCGCGCCATCCACAACCGGAGCCCTGCGCGTCCGCACCGAATCAAGGAAGGCGCGCAACTCGGCGTGCAGCGGCTCCTCCGGTGCAGCGGGCAGCTTCTCGAATCCTATTCCCGGCTGCGGGCGGCCCGGCTGAACGCGAATGCGCAGCGCGTCTCGGCGCGTGAAATCAAGCGAGATATATTCGTGTTCTTGGAAGAAGCGCATCTTGCGGATTCGCTCGGTGGAAACGCGGCTGGCGGTAATGTTGGCAACTGCGCCGGTGGCAAATTCGACGCGCGCGTGGGCGATATCCACCTTGTCGGTAATCACGGGTATTCCCACCGCTTTCAGGTCCACCACCGGAGCCTTCACGAGCGAAAGGAGGATATCGAGGTCATGGATCATTACGTCGTATACGACGTCGATATCCAGGCTGCGCGGCGTGAAGATGCCGAGGCGGTGGATTTCAAAGAACAGCGGCCGCACAACGATCTCTTGCGCCGCCACGACCGCGGGATTAAACCGCTCCACGTGGCCCACCTGCAGGATGCGGCCGCAGCGTTCCGCGGAGGCGATCAGGAAGTCAGCCTCCTCGAGCGAAGCAGCCATCGGCTTTTCGACGAGCACATCGAGTCCCATGTCGAGAAGGCGGCCGCCAACGCTTGCGTGTTCCTTGGTTGGGACGGCGACGCTGACGGCTTCGACGCCCTCGTTGGCCAGCTCTTCCAGGCTGGCGATCACCCGCGTGCCGAACTCCGACGCAACCTTCCGGGCGCGATCGGCGTTCGAGTCGATGATCCCGGCGAGTTCCGCGCCCTCCACTTCCCGCCAGACGCGGACGTGGTTCCGGCCGAACTCTCCGACGCCGACGACGGCAACGCGAATGGGTCTTTCGGTCACGATTTTTTCGCCTCGGCGGAGTCCGGCGCGAACGCCTGAATCGCAATGCCCGCTTCATCGGCGGCGCGAATCAAGGCTTCGCGATCGAACAGCAGCGTGCGCCCGGCGTCGATCGCGAGCGAGGTGGCGTTCGACCGGCGCATGACTTCGATGGTTTTCAGCCCGATGACCGGCACGTCGAAGCGCATGTCCTGGCGCGGTTTGCTCACCTTCACGACGGCGAGTTTTTGGCCGCCGGCGATCCGCGCGGCGCGCTCTATGGTCTCATCGGTGCCTTCCATCGCCTCGACCGCAACGCAAGCGCGGTCGCGCACCACAACGGTTTGCCCGAGATCCAACCCGGCGATCTGGTGCGCAACCTGCCGGCCGTATTCGATGTCTGCGGATTCCGATGCGTCGGGAGCGCGCTGCGTCAGCACACCGGCCGCCGGCAAGAGCGGACCGAGAAACTTCGTTGAGTCCACCAGCTCGATGCCTTCGTCTTCCAGCACGCGCGCCACCGCACCGATCAGCGAGTCGGTATTTTTTGCGGGGAGCGAAAACAGCAATTTCGCGAGGCGCCAGTCCGGCCGGATGGAGCTGAAAATCTTGTTGTGTTTCACCTGGCCGGCCATCACGGCGCGTTTCACTCCCTCCTGATGCAGCAATTCGATCCCCCGGCTGAGTTCTCCGAGGCTGATCCAGTGCAAACGCTTCGCGGCCCGCTCGAGCGCCGGCGAAGCCTCTTCACGGATGGCGATTACCGCCATCTCGATGCCGCGGCTGCGCGCGCCTTCGAGGACGAGGAAAGGGAAGTCGCCGTTTCCGGCGATGAGTCCCCAGTTACCGAGCGTGTTTTCCGCGGTCACGGCCATTCGGGTTCCTATTTTGTCAAGCCGCGCTCGGCTGTGGATTCGATGAATTGGACCAGGCTCTTGACGTCTTCGGAATCGGAGAGGTTTTCGCGCATCTTTTCGACGGCTTGCGAGGTATTCAGCTTTGAACGAAGAAGATAACGGTAGGCCTGCTCGATGGTTCGAATGCGTTCCGGCGAGAACCCGCGCCGTTCGAGGCCGACCTTGTTAATGCCATAACAGCGCGTCTCACGCGGCCCGACGACCAGCGAAAACGGCGCGACGTCCTGCGTGATGATGGTTCCCGCGCCGATGTAAGCGTGGCGGCCGATCCGCGAGAACTGGTGCACGAGTACGAAGGAACTGAGCGTGGCGTAGTCCTCGATTTGAATGTGGCCGGCAAGCTGCGAACCATTGATGAGAGTGGCGTGATCGCCGATCACGCAATCGTGGCCGATGTGCGCGTATGCCATGATGAGATTGTGGCTCCCCACGCGCGTCACGCCGCCGCCCTTGATCGTGCCTCGGTGCAGCGTGCAGAACTCGCGGAATTCGTTCGCATCGCCTACCTCGAGCGACACGCGCTGTCCCGTGTACGTGTAATCCTGCGGGTCGCCGCCGAGGATCGCAAAGGAGTGAACGTGATTGTCGCGGCCGAACTTCGAGGGGCCGTTGACCACGGCGTGCGGCTCAAGGATGCAGCCGTCGCCGAGCTCCACATCCTCGCCGACGACCGCATAGGCGGAAATTTTCACGCCACCGCCCAATCGCGCCGAGGGCGAAACGACGGCCCGCGGATCGATCGCGCTCATCGCGCCTTCTCGGCACGTTCCGTTGCCGGCGCCGTTTCGGTATCGAGATCCAGCATCTTGCACATCAATGTGGCTTCCGCAGCGAGCTCTCCCTGCACCGTCGCGCGGCCCTCGAGCTTGCAGAACCCGTTTCGCCATGCGAGGACGTTCATCTCGAGCCGCAATTGATCGCCGGGAACGACCGGCCGGCGAAACCGCGCGCCGTCAATCGCGACGAAATAGAGGATCTTCTTCTCACGGTCGGGCACTTCCTGCAGCAGCAGCAAACCTCCGGTCTGCGCCATGGATTCGATGATCAGCACTCCCGGCATGATCGGCTTTCCCGGAAAATGGCCCTGGAAGTAGTGCTCATTGATGGTGACATTCTTGATTCCGACGATGCGCTTCCAGCGTTCCATCTCTTCAATGCCGTCAATCAGCAAGAAGGGATAGCGGTGCGGGAGGATTCTTTGAATGTCGTTGACGTCGAGGAGCATGGTTGACCTCGGTGCCGTGCCTTATTTTTGCTGCCGCTGAATCAAACAATTCTATACGAATCGTCCCTGGGTGGGAAACGGGAGCGAACCAATGTTGCAAGAGTGGCGAGCCTGCTTCGCACCCCCTTGCAAAGCAGCGATGTTGTGCATAGGCTCGACCACTTGGACAGGCGCAAGCATACCGATCTCCCCAACGAGCAGCTTCAGCTGATGAAGCCTCTGCTCCGCGAGTTGCGAAGCCGCGAGAGGCAAATGGTCCGGTTGCTCGGGAAATTCGTGCGCTGCGAGTCTCCGAGCTGTTCAAAAGCCGCGGTGGACCGCCTGGGACGCATCGTGGCGGCGGAATGGAAGCGGCGAGGCGCTAAGGTTCGCGTTTTGCGCAGTTCCGAGCGCGGAGATCAGGTGCGCGCCGAGATTTGGCTTGGCAAGGGTCGCCCGGCGGGGCAAATCCTGATCCTGGGCCACCTCGACACGGTGCATCCGCTCGGAACGCTCGCGAAGATGCCGTTTCGCCTATCGGGCGGGCGCGCGTGGGGCCCGGGAACCTTTGACATGAAGGGCGGGCTCGTGCAAGCGCTGTTCGCTGTCGACGCGCTGCGGGCGCCGCAACTTCGAAAGCGCATCCTTCCGCGCCGCCGCTTTGTCTTCCTGTGGACCGCGGACGAGGAAATCGGCAGTGAATCTTCACGGCGCATTATCGAGCAAGAGGCGCGGCGGAGCGAAGCCGTGCTGGTGCTTGAACCGCCCCTGGGCCGCGACGGCCGATTGAAGACTGCGCGCAAAGGCGTCGGCACGGCGGAACTCATCATTACGGGCCGCGCCGCGCACGCGGGCGTCGACCCGGAAACGGGAGTCAACGCCGTGCACGAACTGGCGCTGCAAATCGCGCGGCTCGGCAAGATGAATGATCCGCGGCGGGGGATCGCGGCGCAGGCGACTTTCGTCGAGGGAGGAACGGCTTCCAACGTGATTCCCGGCCGCGCGCGGGCGGTTGTGGATATCCGCTATACGTACTTGGCCGACGCGCGGAGGATCAACCGAAAGCTGCGCAGCCTGCGGCCGATATTAGACGGCGCTCGCATCGACGTGCGCGGCGGAGTCAACCGCCCGCCGCTCGAACGCACGGCTGCCGTGCGCGAACTGTTCCTCCGCGCGCAAGCGTTGATGCGCGAGATGGGACTTTCGCTCGGCGAAGCCTCCACGGGCGGCGGCTCCGACGGAAGTTTCACCGCGGCTCTCGGCGTGCCGACGCTCGATGGGCTCGGTGCCGTGGGCGATGGCGCGCACAGTCCGCGAGAGCACATCCTTATTCGCTCGCTCCCCGAACGCGCCGCTCTCCTCGCTGGGCTGCTGCTCACTTTGTAATATGCCCCGAAACCAGCGCGATTTCTCAGAACGGACAAGCGGAGTCAGACGAGTGATACGACACACTCGATCCTAGCGGACGTAGGCGCGCTTGAGGTAGGCGACGGTTCGTTGCTGAAGGTCGGCGTAATTCAATCTCAGTGTTTCCTGCAGGGCGGTTTCGGTCGAGGGTGACGTCGCAACGCGATCGAGCAAGCGGCTGATATCGCTCATGCCGCCTGCCTCAATGATTGATTCCACGGCGGCGAGCGACCACGCGTAGGCGAGCGCAGCCGAATTCCCTGGGAGTCCCATCCAGGAGCCCTCCAGCGATTGGAGCGGCGGAGCTGAGCCTTGTTCGGCCGCGTCGATCAGCACGGCAGCCGTGCTGCTGCTGCGCCGACCCTCCATCCATTGCGCGATGCCCTCTTGGAGCCACGTGGGGGCACGATTGTTGGATTTCTGGCCCACAAAACTGTGCGTCAGCTCGTGCTTGAGCACGCGCGCGAGATCCGGAGTCACGTCGGTCAAGCCCTGCACCGGAATGCGGAGGCGCCCGTCGTTGAGCGCACCAACCCATCCGGGCGCGCGCGTAATGTCGGCAAACGACTGCTCCGTATATAGGATTACGGCGATCTGCTCGGGTGGCGTGTAGCTGAGCTGTGATTCGAGGTCGCGGAAATCGTCTTCAAGCGCGCGCAGAATGCCGCGAGCGAGATCCGGGGCCGCGCCGCCGTAATATTTTAGGGCGAAGTGCGCGGTCTCGCCCTCGCGGTAGCTTTCTTCCTCGGCCTGGTCTCGCTCGGCCTTTCGGAGCGCTTGCTCGACGTCCGCCTCGGGGCGCAATTTCTCGGCGCGCTTCCATTCCTCGATCGCCTGCGTCGTTTTGTTTGCGCCGTAGTAGGCCCAGCCCGTCAGTTTGGCCACATCCGGCGAATCCGGAGAGACCCGGCGCGCGCGTTCGAGGGGCTCGAGCGCAGCGCTGAACTGGCTTTCGCGAAGATCGAGAACGGCGAGGTTCAGCAGCAGTCCGATATCGTCCGGCGCAAAAACAAGGGCTTGGCGATACTGTCCGATCGCCGCGTCGATGTCGCCCTTGCTCAGCAGGAATTGCGCGGCGGCGTGATGAGCGGCAGCGACTTTCTCCACGGCAGCCGCGGAACCGGATCGCGCGTCCAGATCGATCCGCGCCAGATACGCGAAATCAATGGCGTTGTCATGGACCGCTCGGTGTGCCGCGTCGTCATTGCTTCGCGTCGGTTCCATCCGCGGCGCGATGATGGGCGGTTGGGAAGCCGCTCTCGATGCCGGAGAATACGTGAAACTATTGTGGTCGATCCGCGCCACGATCGATTTCGGAATGGATAATTCTCCCGCCGGAGTCTGATAAGTGACGTGCTCGCCGTCTTCCGTGACGTCTGCGGCCACGATGCGGTGACCATTTTTCAGGACGATGGTGTCCGCTGCGACCGACGACACCCCAAGCAACAGCAAGGCCGACACGAGCGTTGCGCGACGCACGTTTTCATCTTATCAGCCGCGGCATCGCGTGCGCCGCTTCCACGCGGCGGCTTTTGCTCTAAGTGCCACACTACGTTCGATGCCATCCACCGCAAGAATTTCGCGCCTCTCCGTTCGGGGGACGCGGGCGATCCGCGAGATTTGCGCCTCAATTTTTTTGCGATTTGAACTTGCGTAACGGAGCCTCCGGTCTTATGCTATGGCTGCTTTTGTGCGTTATTTCGGAGCAGAACAAGCCAGTTCGAACTACAGGGTGCAGGAAGCCTGCGCGCCGTTGAATACCAGTATTGGTTCGGTATGGGGTCATGCCATCACGCGTGTCGGTGGCGCTGGGTTCAGAACCTGCCGAGCGGGTGCACGAAATTCACAGGCACTTAGAGATAGCTGATGTTGGGGATTGTGCGTGGATTCTGAAGGTTCTCAAAAAATAGACCGAGTTGCCGGGCCCGAACCGCTGATCGGACCCGGCCATACGTTCGAGACGGTCACCGATAAGATCAGCTCGATCGTGCTGACGCGCGGGACGACGCCCGGCTGGGTGTTCGGTTTCCTGATCGCATTTTCCCTGCTGATGTTGTTGAACCTCGTCATCACGCTGCTGATGGTAAAGGGCGTGGGGATTTGGGGGATCCGCATACCGATCGCGTGGGGATTCGCCATCGTCAATTTCGTGTGGTGGATCGGTATCGGGCACGCGGGGACGCTGATCTCCGCGATTCTTCTTCTGCTGCACCAGAAGTGGCGCACCTCGATCAACCGATTTGCAGAGGCCATGACCATCTTTGCCGTCATGTGCGCCGGAATGTTTCCGCTGCTGCACATGGGCCGGCCCTGGCTGTTCTTCTACCTCATGCCGTATCCCAACCCGATGTGGCTGTGGCCGCAGTTCCGCAGCCCGCTCGTGTGGGACGTGTTTGCCGTATCGACGTACTTCACAGTTTCCTTGTTGTTCTGGTTCGTGGGACTGATTCCAGACCTGGCCACGCTGCGGGACCGCGCCAAGAAACGTGTATCGAAGATCATTTACGGAGTGCTGTCGTTAGGCTGGCGCGGCTCGGCGGTCCACTGGTCCCGCTACGAATTTGCTTCGATCCTGCTGGCGGGCCTGGCCACGCCGCTCGTCGTGTCCGTTCACACGGTGGTGAGCTTCGATTTCACCATCGGCATAGTTCCCGGCTGGCACAGCACTATCTTCCCTCCCTACTTCGTGGCTGGAGCGATCTATTCCGGCTTCGCCATGGTGCTGACCCTGGCGATCCCGGTGCGCAAGTATTATCACCTGGAAGACCTGATCACCGACCGCCATCTCGACATCATGGCCAAGGTGATGCTGGCCACCGGCGTCATCGTGGCGTACGGCTACGTGATGGAGACGTTCATGGCGTTCTATAGCGCCAATCCGTACGACCGCTACATGATGATGAACCGCCTCGCCGGCCCCTACGCGCCGCTCTACTGGATGCTGATTGCCTGCAACCTTGTGATCCCCCAGGCTCTGTGGTCGCGGCGCGTGCGCCGGCACATTCCGACGCTCTTTATCATCTCGCTGGTCGTCAACGTGGGAATGTGGCTCGAGCGCTTCGTGATCGTGGTTGTGAGCCTGCACCGTGATTTCATCCCTTCGGCGTGGGGAATGTATTACCCGACGAAGTGGGACTGGGCGACGTACGCGGGCACTTTTGGACTTTTTCTCACGATGTTCTATCTATTCATTCGTTTCCTGCCGATGATCTCGATCGTCGAGGTGCGCTCGCTGGTGCATGAAACGACGGAAGGGAAATCGCACTCTTAAGAAGAGCGTTCACGAGAATCGATGGCACAGACCTTCCATCGCAGCACGAACCTGATCTCGCGAGTCATGATCTATGGCGCCGTCCTTTTCATCGGCGGGATGGGTTACGCGCTCTACGCGATTGCGATGTCACCGTGGTATACGGAGCAGAACGTGGCGCGCGAGCAGCCCGTGCCGTTCAGCCACCGCCACCACGCCGGAGAGCTTGGCATCGACTGCCGCTACTGCCACACGTCGGTCGAGAAATCCTCGTTCGCGGGTTTGCCGCCCACACAGACCTGCATGACTTGCCATTCGCAGATCTGGACGAATGCCTCGATGCTCGAGCCCGTGCGCGCGAGCTATCGCAGCGATAAATCGCTGGCATGGACGCGGGTCAACGCGCTGCCCGATTTCGTGTATTTCGACCACAGCATCCACGTCTCGAAGGGTATTGGCTGTACCACTTGCCACGGGCCCGTCGCGGAGATGCCGCTCACCTACCGCGCGGGGACTCTCTACATGTCCTGGTGTCTTGATTGCCACCGGCAGCCGGAGAAATACGTACGGCCCAAGTCGGAAGTATTCAACCCATTCTATCAGCCGCCTTCCAGCTCCCACCCGGTAATGTTTAAGGGTACGGAGTATACCGATCAGCTCTTAATGGGACGGCGCGCCGTGAAGGAATACAAGATTCAGACCTTGCAATATTGCTCGACGTGTCACCGGTGAAAGCGAAGCGATGAACCACGACTCCAACCCGAAGAATTCGCCCAACGAACCGCTGCGCGATTCGGTCGATCTTGCTGCCGCGCGCGCCCGTGTGGCGCAGGACGGCGACAAGCGACTTTGGCAGAGCTTGGAGGAGTTGTCGGAAACCAAGAAGTACCGCGATTTTCTTGAAAACGAGTTTCCGGCGAACGCCGACAAGGACTCCAGCGGGATCAATCGGCGCGATGTCTTGAAGTTGATGGCCGCTTCGGCCGCCATGGCGGGGCTGAGCGCCTGCACCAAGCTTCCCACCCAAAAGATCGTGCCGTATGTCCGGCCGCCCGAGGAAATTATCCCGGGCCGGCCTCTCTTTTATGCCACGTCCATGCCCACGGCCGGCGAAGCAGCTGGCCTGCTCGTCGAAAGCAACATGGGCCGGCCCACGAAGATCGAGGGCAATCCGGAGCACCCGGGCAGCCTGGGTGCAACGGACGTTTTTGCTCAGGCCTCGATCCTCAACATGTACGATCCGGACCGATCGCAAGCCGTGACCTTCGAAGGGCAGTTGAGCAGTTGGAACGATTTTGTGGGCGCAATGCGACGAGCGCAATTGCAGCTCGGCCTAAACTCCAAGGGGCTGCGCGTACTGACGAGAACCGTAACTTCTCCCACCCTCGCTGCGCAGATGCGCGCCTTGCTTGCGCAGTTTCCCGGCTCCAAGTGGCATCAGTATGAAACGTGCGGCGGAGATTCGGTCCGTGAGGGAACCCGCCTTGCTTTCGGCAAGTCCGTCAATCCGGTCTATCACGTGGATCAGGCGGACGTGATCGTATCGCTTGATGCAGATTTTCTGACGTCCGGCCCGGGACACGTGCGCTACACGCGCGAATTTTCCTCGCGGCGCGATTTGGCTGCGGGGCCATCGACAAAGTTGAACCGGCTGTATGTTGTCGAGAGCATGCCCACCAGCACGGGCGCGATGGCGGACCACCGCCTCCCCTTGCGTTCGAGCGACGTCGAGGATTTCGCCCGGCGGCTCGCGGCGGCCGCGGGCGTTTCTGTTGCGCCGCCCGCCAACAATTCGAATTCGAAG
>DATLWP010000147.1:0-20361 GCA_035576265.1 Candidatus Polarisedimenticolia bacterium | reverse complement strand
CCCGGGATGTCCCCGCACCGTACATAGATCCTCCGCCGCTATCGGTGATCGTGAACGGCTCACCGTTCTGAATCGTCGTCACACCCGAAAGGGTCCACCCGCCCAACACCTTACCGCTAACGCCCTCCGTGCGCTTATACGGGAGATCGTAGCTATAGGTGATCACAGCACGATGTGGCCTGTTGAATGTCGCCAGACCATATTGCTGCCGGAGGTTGAGGGGGTCATTGCTATTGGAAATTCCGTAGAGCACTGCGCCCGGGGGCGTGATCCCGCTGCCGGCCTGCGACTGGTCTACGTTCGTAAATTCCTTGCTCCACGTGTAGGACAGCTGAAGGAAAAGCCCATGGCCGAACTGATGTCGAAGTTGCGCCTGTAAGCTGTTATAGAGCATATCACCAGTGGTATTGGTCTCTCCAACGCCTCCGGGCGTGAAGCCCAGATAGCTCACACGCAAGTTTGCATTTCCGAATTGTCCAGCTTGATTCGTCGTGAGCGGGCTCGTGTTAGCCGGATCGTTAAAGGGCAAGGATGAGCTGACCATCGCAACGTCCTGCGGGTGGGTTGGTGAGTTCGGGGCGTTTGGCACGAGGTGCGCGACGTTGATTGGCTGGGACCAGTTGTAGAGGTGGATGCCATGGCTGCCGACGTAACCGACGTCAGCCACCCATCCGGGCGAAATCTCGTACTGAAGGTCCAGGCTGTATTGCTGGGTGAGAGGCGCTCGGTCGGCCAAACCCGGTCCATCGGATGTGTATCCGAGTCCCGACGAACTGCTGTTGCCACAGGGCCCTGCGCACCGAATGTATCGTGGTGTCCAGGAGAGCAAAGGTAGGCCGGCGTTCCAGGGTGCGGCGGAACTACCTGCGTAAAAGGGATCATGCAGCGTATTGGAAAAACTGGCCGGGGAGGGTCCGGCGGCTGCGCCGGAGTACGGGGGCAGGTTGAGCTGGTTGTCTATGAGTAGAACGCCGTAAACACGATCGTAGAACCAGCCGTAACCCGCGCGCACCACAAACTTGCTGCCCCGAGGCTGCCAGGCCAAGCCTAGGCGCGGAGCAAAATTGTGAAGCGGTGTCCCGGGAACGAGGGTCTGGTTGTTGTTCACGACGACGCCGGAGGCCACCCCGAAGGAGCTCGTAGACGTCAACCCCGGTGACTGATCGTAGTTCGAGGGCACTACAAAACCTACAAGTGTGCCCTCAGGGTGGGCAAGGAACCAGGAGCCCGTGTTGACCTTCTCTAGTTCGGTCTTCCAGGTGTTGGCGAATCGCCCGCTAGTATCATTCGGGAATCCGTTGTACTCCCAGCGCACTCCCAGGTTCAACGTCAGCGTAGGACTCACCTTCAAGTCGTCTTGAACATATGCGGTAAAGGCATTGACACGGTTGTAGTGCGTGAGCCACCCCTTCAGACCAAAGCCGATGCCAATTCCTCCGGTCTGCGGGGTAGGCGTGCCGTCGTCGTAGCCCGGATCGTAGGGGTTGCCTAGGGGGCCGACGCTGCTCGTCAAGAAATCGGGCGTGCTCCAGAAAATCAGTTCGCCTCGCGAAGAAGCCGGAATGGTGCCGTTATGCTGAAGGCGTTCCGCCTCGAAGCCGGCTCGAATCGTCTGTCTGCCATGCGTCCACGAGATCTGATCGCCCCACTGGAACGTGTTGTTGAAATTGCTGGAGATCATGGCAAAGTTCCCACCCTGGCTCCAGGCACCGGACGCACCTGAGAATCCCCAAATATCGAGGATTGGCGCCAGGTTGGCTTCCGTAAATCTTGCGGCAATCTGGTCGTTGGGCGAAGTCAAGGTCGAGCCGCACGGCAATCCATCGTTCACGAGGGGAATAATGCTGGCCGTGCTGCTTATGGAGCATGCCTGCAGGGTCAGCGGATTCGTGTTGTTTTCGACGTCGCGGTGAAACGAGAACCGCACTTCGTTGACGAAATTACCCGTTAGCACCGAGTTCAACTTGAGTTGGCCGATATGGTTAAAGTAGTGGGCGTCTATCGGGGCGCCGGGGTTGCAGTTGCCCGCGCTCCAAAAGCAACTGAAGGGCTGGACCTGCGGATCGGACTGGTACATGTACCGCTCTTCCAGCGTGTGCTTGCTCGATAGGATGTACGAGGAATTGATCATGTACTGATTTTCGCTTGCTCGGATGGGTTCCGAGATCGCGACCCGACAGCCAGAATCTGGTCGGTTGGGAGTCACCCAGGCACAATTCGCCGGTGCGCTCGGAAAATAAAAACCGTTGTTGTAGCCCCCTTTGACGATGCCTGGGGCTTGCAGGTAAGCGATGGCCGTGTTGCTAATGTTTGATCCGTCGGGAGCAATCGTGACTCCGGTGCCGCCGGCAAAGGCAAAAAATCCCGTGTTAAAGCCGTTGCCGAACACGCTGCCTAGATACTGCCTGTAGGAACCCGGGCCGGAAGCCGGGCCGCTCAGATGGCGTGGATCGCTCGGACTATTGGGATCGTCCCACGGCATGAGCAGGGTATTGGGTGCGTAGCCAGAGGCAAAGCCGCTCGTGCCCATCCCATTGATCTGCCGGAGGCCTTGATAGGACCCAAAAACGAATATTTTGTCCTTCTTGATTGGGCCGCCGAGCGTAAACCCGAACGTGTTTTGCTTCAGGGTTTGCGGTTTGTTGGGTAGCGGATTGCCGTTAGAGTCTTTCAGGACGTTGAGCTCGGTATGTTTGTAAAAATAGTCGTTGGCATTGAAGAAATTGTTGCGATTGAATTCCCAGACGTCGCCGTGAAACTCGTTCGTCCCGGTCTTGGTGACGACGTCCACGTTCGCGCCCGAATTCCGTCCAGAGGCAGCGTCGTATTGTGACGTCTGCACCTTGAACTCCTGAATCGTGTCCGGGTTGGGAATGGCGATGCCGGGGAAACTGCCGGTCTGGGCGCCAGTGCCGCTCAAATAATTCACGACTGAAGAGCCGTCCATCGAGTAGTTGTTCTGGTTTTGGCGCGCGCCGTTTGCGGCCACGTCCATCGTTCCGTTCCCGACGGCCGACGCGGAGGTCACGTTGGCCACCACACCCGGCGACAGGCTAACAATCTGAGTATAGTTCCGCGAGACCAGCGGCAGCCCAGTCACTTCAGCTCCGCTCACCAGACCACCATTCGTGGCGTTCTCGGTCTGAATGGTCACGGCGGTGGCCTCGACGGTCACTTGCTGCGTTTGCGCGCCAACCTCGAGGCTGTGATTTAGCACGGCCGTTTCCGTGACGTTCACCTTGATCGACGGGACCTCGGCCGTCTTAAAGCCCGAAGCGGTGAACTTCACGCTGTAGGTCCCCGGTGGCAGCAGCGCAAACTTATACGCGCCGGTCGCGCTAGTCGTCGCCGTGCGCTCTTGCCCGGTGCCGACATTCGTCGCTGTTACTGTTGCTCCGGAGATAACCGCGCCGGAAGGATCGGTGACCGTCCCAGTCAATGCTCCCGTGGAGCCCGTCTGTGCCATCAGCAGCGGCACGCCGACGGTTAAGAGTGCTGCAACAACCAACAGAAAAAACAATGCGCGAATCGATTTCATATGTCACCCCTCGGTTCGAGGTCCACCGTGCGGACCGTACCGCCAAATTTGAAATCCTTGGGAAAATCGTGTTCAGAGCCAGGACCAGACATGGTGTCTCGACTCGTTGGCTGGGGCCCACCCCGCGTTTCCCAGTATCCGCAGCCCACCCCGATAGAGCCCGCGGATATAAAGCCCACCGCCCGCGACACTAAAACCGAATCGACGGAAGATGTCCATTGCTTATTTTGAGCGATTCTGTTACCAGATATGCACAAAAGGAGGGGTGGCGAGCTGCTTGTACTTGTTTCGTTGGTTGATACCCACTCTACGGGAGGGTTGGAGCCACTTATATGGAACTGCACCAAATCCGCTATTTCATCGCCGTCGCCGAACGTCTTAGCTATTCGAAGGCTGCACGTGAGCTGCACATTTCCGTCTCGCCTCTGAGCCGGCAGATTCGCCAATTGGAGGAGGAGTTCGGCGTTCGCCTGTTTGCGCGCGACCGCCGCCGAGTCGAGTTGACCGACGCGGGCCGGCTATTTTTACAGGAAGCGAAGGCATTGATTCATCACACGGTCGAGGTGTCCGACCGTCTTCGTTTGGCCAGCAGAGGCGAGGTGGGAGTCGTCAAGGTCGGTGTCGCCATGCATCTGGGGGATAGGGTTGGCAGTGTCGTTGCCGAGCACGCGAGGCGATATCCTGCTGTCGACATCCAGTGCAAGTGCATCTACTCGACGCAGCAAAACGCCGCCCTGAGAGAGTCCCAGATCGACATGGGTTTCCTGCGTGCTCCGGTCGACCCGGTGCTGGCATCGGAGCCGCTTTACGAAGAGCGCCTGGTCGCCGTGATGGGCAAAACGAATGCACTCGCCAAACGCAAATTATTGCGCGTGAAGGATCTTGCCGGCGAAACACTGTTCCTCCCGGACCCCAGCGTCGGCAGCGGCCTGCGAGACACGATTCTCGAACTCTACGCCAAGGCCGGGGTAGCGCCGCACATCAGTCCCATGGCCGCGGACCTTCTATCTCCCCACGAGGTGTACAAGATTCTCCTGGCGGCGAATAAGGGGATTTTTATCGTCGCCGATGAAGCTTCTCTGCGCGCCGACAGCAGCAATGTGGCCGTCGTGGTGCCGATCGATGATCCCGATGCCAGGATCGATGTGCACATGGCCTGGCGCAAAGACGAAAAATCCGCAACCGTGCTGGCAGTTGTCAATACCGCGCGCAAGATGTTAGCGGATTCGCAGGCAACAGGCGGCGCGCGGTTCGCTGCCGTACGGCCTGCGATGCCAAGCCAATCCGGTGCGCCCTCCAGCAGGGAGGGAGTGAGCGCGCGGTGGGGCCGCTGCTAGGCGCGCCCGTCGATTTCCGGTTCGACGTTCTCAAATTTGCGGACGCTGCAAACGGATTTCGGCGAAATGAGTGGCGGAAGCAGCGGCGTAAAGCGAGGGGATGGATCAAGCGAATGGGGCTAGCGCTTCTGCCCCACCAAACCTGCGATCGTGCCCATGAGATCGAATTTCGTAAGGACTTCGAGCTTGCCGTCTTCCATCTCCACGAAGACAGCCGGACTTTCGTGGCTCAGCAGATAGGTGACGCGCTCGACCGGCGCATTCGACGGCACTTGCGGCAGAGCCGGTCCCATCACTTCGCGGACGATCAGCTTGCGCAGGTCCTTGCCTTGCAGCGCGAGGTTCAAAATCTGATCCTCGGACACCGTGCCGACCGATCGGTCGTCCTCAAAGACGGGGAGCTGCGAGATATCCTGTTGCTGCATGGTTTGCAGCGCCTGTAGCACCGTTCGATTGGGTCCGACCACGACCAACTCGCGCCTCTTGCCGTTCTGGCGCTTCACGCGAATCACGTCGGCGGCGGTGAGGGTCACTTCAGCGTCCACATATCCGAGCTCGCGCATCCAGCTGTCGTTGAATATCTTGCTCAGGTAGCGAGTCCCGGAATCCGGCAGGAACCCGACGATCAGGTCGCCTTGCCGGCAATTTTTCGCGACGCGAAGCGCGGCCGAGACGCATCCACCGCCCGCGCCTCCCGTGAAAATGCCTTCGCGCTTGGCGAGCCGCCGCGCCCACACGAAACATTCCTCGTCGTTCACCTGCACCACATCGTCGAGCACCGTAAAATCCATAATGCCAGGCAAGATGTCCTCGCCGATCCCTTCCACAGCGTACGTGTGCGCCTTGCCGATGTTGCCGGTCTTCGCATACTCGTAATAGAGCGATCCGTGTGGATCCACGCCGATCACTTTCACATTCGGATTCTGTTCTTTGAGAAATCGTCCGGTGCCGCTCACTGTGCCGCCGGTGCCCAGGCCGCACACAAAGTGCGTGATCTTTCCCTCGGTGTCCTTCCAGATTTCCGGGCCCGTGGTGCGATAGTGCGCCTCGGGATTCGCTGGGTTGTCGTACTGATTCGCGAAAAAAGCATTCGGAATCTCGCGCGCGAGCTTTTTCGCCACCGAATAGTAACTGCGCGGGTCTTCCGGCTCGACCGCGGTCGGACACACGATCACTTCGGCACCGAATGCTTTCAGTAGATCGATCTTTTCGCGCGACTGCTTGTCCGTAATCGTGAAAACCATCTTATATCCACGCACCGTCGCGACGAGCGCAAGTCCCACCCCGGTGTTGCCGGAAGTTGCTTCGACGATCGTCCCGCCGGGCTTCAGTAGGCCCTTGCGTTCTGCTTCGTCGATCATGCAGACCGCTACGCGATCCTTCGTCGATCCGCCGGGATTCAGATAATCCGCCTTCACGTAGATTTCGGCCGGCACATCCTTGGCCACGCGGTTCAGCCGGATCAGCGGCGTCTGCCCGATTGCGTCGAGGATGTGCTTGCACTTCATTCGCGCGCGTCTCTCCTGAAAATCGGCGGCACCCGGTAGCTTAGAGACTTCCCCAAACTCTGTCCAGCGGCACTTTCCGTTCACCGATGCGTTGCGCCACGGAACGCAACGCCGCGTGTTATGCTTCCCCGAAGGTGCCACCAGCCACCTCCCAATCCGAAATGCTCTTTTACGACGGCCACTGTGCTCTCTGCCATCGGACCGTGAAGTTCGTGTTGAAACACGACCGCTCCGGGAAAGCTTTTCGATTCGCACCTTTGCAGGGCCCTACATTTCAGGCGCGCGTACATGCGGGTGAGCTGGCGAGCCTGCCCGAGAGCATCGTCGTGCTCACCGAGCAAGGGTTGCTGCTCGTGCGCTCGAACGCTTTTCTGCACATTCTGCGGCGGCTGGGCGGCGGTTGGAAGACGCTCGCCGGTGCGGTGGCCGTGATTCCTCGGCCGCTGCGCGATGCGGTCTACGATTTGATAGCGCGCGTTCGATACCGGGTCTTTGGCACGCGTCAGGATTGGTGCCCGGTCGTGCCACCTGACTTGCGCGCGCGCTTTGATCCATGAGGGGAGGAAAAATGGAACGCCAAAATATTTCTTCTGGGGCGCCCTGGGAGCCGATCGTCGGCTACTCGCGGGCGGTGCGCGTCGGCCCCTACGTTCACGTGTCGGGCACGACGGCTACTGGCCCGCAAGGTCAGATCGTTGGCGTGGGCGACCCCTACGCGCAGACGGTCCAGACGCTGCGTAACATCGAAGCCGCGCTCGCCAAAGCGGGTGCAAGCTTGTCCGATGTGGTGCGGACGCGGATGTTCGTCACGCACATCGCCGACTGGGAAAAGATCGGCCGGGCGCACGGCGAATTCTTCGGAACGATCCGCCCCGCCACAGCCATGGTTGAGGTCAGCCGCCTGATCGCGCCGGAAATGCTCGTCGAAATCGAAGCCGAGGCCATTATCGGCGAAACCTGAAGACGCTACCCGCTCGCCATACGCGTGCCGACGGTTTCCTCTGCGATGTGGCCGTCGAAGAGATGAATCGTTCGGTCGGCAATGCTGGCGTAACGCGGGTCGTGCGTCACCATGCAGATGGTCGCGCCGTCCGCGTGCAACTGGCGCAGCAAGTCGATTACCGCTTCGCTGTTCTTCGAGTCGAGGTTTCCCGTAGGTTCGTCCGCCAGTTCGCGGTCGCGCCCTGCCTTTCGGAACATGCCGGCCATGCGCAAAAGCCATGCGCGCAGCGGTCTCATGAGATTGCCCCCGGCTCGGCAGCTAAACGGATCGCTGCGGCGTCCACCGAGAAAGAAAGATCCCTGGCTTTCCGAGGGATCAGACGCTTGATCGATTCATTCGGTGAGCACACAATCATGGCTGCTCCTCTGGCGTGAGGAATCGCGCCACGATCGCCGTCGTCTGCTCCCACTCACGCGCTTCCTTTTCGAGCTGTTTCCGGCCGGCCCGCGTGAGTTTGTAGAACTTGGCCTTGCGGTTGTTGTCCGAGACGCCCCACTCGGACGCGATGTAACCTTCCTGCTCTAGTTTCAGCAAAGCCGGGTAGAGGGTTCCATAATTCACCGAAAGCAGATCGCCGCTGGTCTGCTCGATGCGCCGGGCGATGCCGTAGCCGTGCATCGCGCCCATGGCCTCGAGCGTTTTCAAAACCATCAGCGCCAGCGTGCCCTGCCAGACATCTGTTTTGCCGGTTGTCATGGGTTCGACCCTTTCGTCGTATTCCTATGGGAGACCCATAGAAGAGTGTCACAAGTCCTATTGGAAAGCAATAGGAACATTGCGGCAGAGTGATAGGTGGCCGGCGTGAGGGTGGTTTTAGGACGAGGCTTCGGCGCTGGCGCGGATTTCCTGCCAGCGCTTGGGGCGCTTCTTCGAGTCGAGGACTTTCTTCCGCAGGCGGATCGATTTCGGCGTGACTTCGACGAACTCATCGTCGGCGATGAACTCGATCGCTTTTTCGAGCGTCATTTCGCGCGGCGGGATCAGCCGGATCGCTTCGTCGGCGGTGGACGAGCGCATGTTGGTGAGTTTCTTTTCCTTGGTGATATTCACGTTCATGTCTTCTTCGCGCGAATTTTCACCGACGATCATTCCCTCGTAAACTTCGGCTCCGGGACCGATGAACATTTCGCCGCGCTCCTGAATGCCCCAGATGGCGAAGGCCGTGGAGGCGCCGCCGCGATCGGCCACCAGCGCGCCGGTGGGGCGCATGGCCATGTCGCCGGCGTAATCGGTCCAGCCCTCGATCAGCGAATGAATCAGCGCGGTGCCGCGCGTGTCGGTCAGCAACTGGCCGCGCAGTCCGATCAAGCCGCGCGAGGGGATGCTGAACTCCATGCGCACGCGGCCCGAATGATGGTTGACCATCTTTTTCATTTCGCCGCGGCGAGTGCCCAGCGATTCCATTACGATGCCGATGAAAGTTTCCGGGCAATCGACTACCAGCAATTCGAGCGGCTCGACACGGCGGCCATTCTCGGTGCGGACGACGATTTCAGGCTTGCCGACCATCAGTTCGTAACCTTCGCGCCGCATGGTCTCGATCAGGATGGCAAGCTGGAGTTCGCCGCGGCCAAGCACCCGAAACGCGTCCGTGGTCGCCGTATCTTCGACGCGCAGGGAAACGTTGGTGAGCAGCTCTTTTTCGAGCCGCGAGCGAAGGTCGCGGGAAGTGACGAACTGGCCTTCCCGGCCCGCGAAGGGCGAAGTGTTGATGGTAAACACCATGGCGAGCGTCGGCTCATCGATCATAAGAGGCTCGAGCGGCGCGGGATTTTCGAGATCCGTGATGCTCTCGCCGATCTGAATGCCCTCCACGCCGGCGATCGCGACTATGTCGCCGGCGGAAACCTGCTCGGCCTCGTCGCGCTCGAGGCCGCGAAACGTAAAAAGTTTGGTGATCTTCGTGGGCTGAATCTTTCCATCGAGTTTTGCGATCGCTACTTCCGTGCCGCGCTGGAGAGTTCCCTGGAACACGCGAGCGATGGCGATGCGTCCGAGAAAATCGCTGTAATCGAGATTCGTAACTTGGATTTGAAGCGCCCCCGCGGGTTCGCCCGGAGGGGGAGGAATCGAAGCGACGATCTGCTCGAACAGCGGCTCGAGGGTCGTCGAATCGTCGCCGATTTTGCGATGAGCCACTCCGGTTTTCGCATTCGTGTAGAGGACCGGGAAATCGAGCTGGTCTTCGGTCGCGTCGAGATCGATGAGTAGATCGTAGATTTCATCGAGGACGGCGGCAGGGCGCGCGTCCGGCCGGTCGATCTTGTTGAGCACCATGATGGGCGGCAGCTTGGCGGCCAGCGCTTTCTGCAGGACGTAGCGCGTCTGCGGCAGCGGTCCTTCGCTCGCGTCCACCAGCACGAGAACGCCATCCACCATGCGCAGTGCCCGCTCGACCTCGCCGCCGAAGTCGCTGTGGCCGGGCGTATCGACGATGTTGATCTTCGTGCCGCGATAGGTGACGGCGGTGTTTTTGGCGAGGATCGTGATGCCGCGCTCGCGCTCGAGCTCGTTCGAGTCCATCACGCGCTTGACGACTTCCTGATTCTCGCGGAAGACGCCGCTCTGCCGCAGCAAGGCGTCGACGAGCGTGGTCTTCCCGTGGTCGACGTGGGCGATGATGGCGATATTGCGAATCGGTGTCGTCATTTTAGGGTTGTGCTGCGGCCCAATAAAAAAGGGCTGCAAGCGCGGTCTGGCAGCCCCGATCGATTCCGAAAATTCTCTGGAGCAACAAACGCAGTCTTATTCTAGCATGCGGGGTCGGCGGCCGCCATCTTGGGGCAGGCCGGGGCGCGGCGCAGGACTGCGTTCCGGGAGTGACGGGCAGAAAGTAGCGCGGCCCTTTGTTTTCTGTGAGTTAGCGGCAAGCCTACTCGAAACAGAGTGACGGGTAGATTCGGGAAGCTGAGCGCCGGGGCGCCGCGATAAGGTTCTCGCCGACTCTTGCGCGAGCGGTCGCGTTTGACACGAAGCGGCGGGTGTTTTATGGTGCAGCACAATTGCACGTGGAGGGCAGAATTCATGGCTAGGAGCATTTGTGTGGCGGGCGGGTTGCTCTCTGCGATCACGCTCGCGGCGGCGCTGATCCTGACGTCCGCGGCAGCGGGACGACAGGCTCCAGGGCAAAGGCAGCTTCCAAACGACGGTTTCCCGGCGGGGCCGACGGCGCAGGTTTTGAGGTTCACGGCGAGCGCCACGTCCATCCGGCCAGGGGAATCGGTAACGCTCGAGTGGGTGGCGGTGAACGCAGACCGCATCGTGCTGGATCGCGGGATTGGGATCGTGGAGGCGCGAGGGAGCCGGACAGTCGCGCCGAAGGTGACCACGACCTACACGATCGAGGCGTTCGGCTACGGCAAAACGGGGAACGACACGCAATCGGTGACTATCACCGTGCCGGACACAACTCCGGCGCCGCTCGAGAAACCGGAAACGCCTTCGGAACTCGAGAACAAGCCCATTCCGCGCATGGCTTACGGCAAACCCGATCTTTCCGGCATTTACATCGCGCCGTACCATTCGATACGAACCATCGGCAAGATCACCCTCAAGCCGGGCGCGGAAAAATATTTTGTGGGACCGGACTATACCTTCGAACTGGGCGAGCATTGCCTGCCGCGAGGAGTTCCGGACACGATCGGCGAGCCGTATCCGATCCAGATCGTGGAGACGCCGAAGCTGGTGGTGATCCTCTACGAGGCGGGGGAACTTTTTCGCGTGATTCCGACGGATGGGCGCCCGCACCCGAAGGACCTGGACCCGACGTGGATGGGAAATTCAGTGGGGCACTGGGAGGGCGATACGCTGGTGGTGGACGTAACGGGAGTCAACGACAAGGTTTCCGTAGGCGAGTATCGGCACACGACGGCGTACCACGTGGTGGAGCGTTTTCAGCGGGTGTCACACAACACGCTGAAATATTCGGCGACGATCGAGGATCCGAACGTGTTCGCTGCGCCATGGACAGAGGCAGGAACCTTCACGCTGCACCCGGAGTGGGACATCCAGGAATACATCTGCGACGAGAACAATCACGACTACAAGAAACTGTTCGGCAAGTTCGGCAAATAGCCGGTGAGGTCTGCGCAGTGAAGGGACGACCGCGCTGACCCGACTTCAAGCACTGCCCCCAGCAGTGAACCATTCTCGGATAAACCCTATCGAAGAGACGGCAGCCTGATGCCTTACGAATCCGGTCCAAAGGAGACGCGGTGGGCCTCAGGGCCGGCGGCGATGACGATTGCGCCGATGGCAAACACAGCGGCGGCAAACATTCCCATGGACTGCGCATAGCTGAAATGGCTGGTCATCAGCGCCTCCAGATAGGGAGCGGTGGCGGCGAGAAGGACTCCGAGCTGGTAAGCAAATCCGGGAAAGAATCCGCGCAGAGCGCCGGGGGAAAGTTCGTTGATGTGGGCGGGAATCACGCCCCAGGCGCCCTGAACCATGAACTGCATCAGAAATGCCCCGGTAGCCAGCAAGCCAACGATCCTCGGCGCGAAAACCCAGAGCGGAATCAGCAGAAGAGCGAGCAGTACGGACGCAACCATGGCGCGGCGCCGTCCGAAGCGGTCGGAGCAGAGGCCGACGACGATGCCTCCCAGGATCGCGCCCAGCATCGAGATCACGCTGATCAATGCAATGGTGCGGGTGTTGAAGTGGAGCTGGTGCTGGAGAAAAGTCGGGTAGAGATCCTGCGTGCCGTGCGACGCGAAATTCATCATAGCCATCAGCAAGACGAGATAGAGGAAGCGCTTCCAGTTTGCGACGACCGCGCGGAAATAGGCTCCCCAGTCGGTTTTGAAGGCGGCAGCCTTCCATGCGTCGCTTTCCTTCACTTTGGCGCGGATGAAAAGCGTCAGCAAGGCGGGCAATCCGCCGAGGAAAAACATGGGCCGCCAGCCCCAGTGCGGGAAGACGGTCCAGAACGCCAGCGCGGCGAGGAGATTGCCGAGCGCGTAGCCTTCCTGCAAGATGCCCGAAAGAACGCCGCGCCACTTCGCGGGCACCGACTCCATCGCCAGCGATGCGCCCACGCCCCATTCGCCGCCCATGCCGATGCCGTAGAGCAGGCGCAGGATCAGAAAGATTCTGTAGCTCGGCGCGAGGCCCGAAAGCACCTCGATCACCGAATAAAAGACGATGTCCACCATCAGCGGCAGGCGGCGGCCGTAGCGGTCGGCCATCAGCCCGAAGAGAAAGGCGCCGACGGGGCGCATCATGAGGCTCGCCGTGAGGGTCAGCGTGATGTCGGCAATCGACCTGTGAAAATCGGCCGCAACCGCGGTGAGGACATACGTGAGAATGAAGAAATCGAAGGCGTCGAGCGTCCAGCCGAGAAAGCCGGCAATGAGGGCGTTGCGGGAGTTGGCGCGCTGATCCGCTGAGATGGTAGCGTTCATCACGATTTGATGCCCGGCGCGGCGAGGCGCGGATTCAAAATGGCGTCGGCGACGCGCGCGACCTGCGCCATTTCGGCGACGTCGTGCACGCGCACGATGTGCGCGCCTCCCAGAATGCTGGCGGCAACCGTCGCCGCCGTGCCCCAGGCGCGCTCGCTTTCGGGCAGGCCGCCGAGCGTCGCGCCGATGAATCCCTTCCGCGACGTGCCCACGAGCAACGGAAACCCAAGCCGGGCGAGTTCGGGCAAGCGCGCCAGCAGCTCGTAGTTCTGCGCGTGGCTTTTACCGAAGCCAATGCCGGGATCGAGGATGATTTGCGATCTTGGGACGCCCGCGCGGCGCGCCCGCGCAACGCTGCGGCGCAGGCCCGCCGTCACGTCGCGCATCACGTCCCGCGCGAACGGCGTTTTCTGCATGGTGCGCGGCTCGCCGCGCATGTGCATCAAGATGAGCGGGAGCTTGCGGCGCCGTGCGACTTCAGCGAAGCGCGGGTCGGCCCGTAGCGCGGTCACGTCGTTGAGGAGCTCCGCGCCGCGGTCGGCCGCGGCCTCGGCCACTTCGGATTTGCTCGTGTCGACCGAGATCGGAATCGCGAGGCGACCGCGAAGTTTTTCGAGCACAGGAAGGATACGCCGCAGCTCCTCCTCGGCAGAGATTCCCACCGAGCCGGGCCGCGTCGATTCGGCGCCGATGTCGAGAATGTCGGCTCCGGCGCGCTCGATCTCGAGGGCGCGGGCCACCGCTGCATCCGCATCGAGAAAAAGGCCGCCGTCGGAGAAACTGTCGGGCGTGACGTTGAGGATGCCCATGACGAGCGTTCGCTCGCCGAGGATGAGCGTGTGCGACGGCAAACGCAGTCGGAATTTCTTGCGGCGAAACATGAACGGCATATTGAATCACGGATTGGACGAAACGATAAGGCTGAGCTGAAGTTCACGGGGCGGCAGGGACGTAGTAGGCGGCGCGGTGGCTGACTCGGGCGCCGGGCTGGTCGACCAGTTCCACGCGCAACGAATGCCAGCCGGGCCGCGGCGCGTTGTTATCCGCACCACGACCGGGGTAGAAGCCGAGCGTGTATTCGGCGCGAATTTTTTCGGCGATCTGGCGGAATGTGCTGGCGACGGTGCTGGTCTCGTTAAGGAAATAGAGCTGGCCCCCGGCGCGGCGCACAAGTTCCGCAAGGTAGAGCGTGTAGGGAGGGATGCCCGACGAGCGCGCGGCGGCCGTGACGAGAGTGGCATTCGCGTGCGCTGCGAGCCAATCGGGAGTCATGACTTTCGGACGGTTTTCGGTCGAGACAGCGAAGAGCTGAATATCCTGTGCCGCCAGGATTCGCGCGACATCGTCGAACGTGAGCCGGTTGGCGGCCCCACCCGGCTGCGGCGCGGCGCTTTCGGGATCAAGCGTAAGGCCGAGGCCGCTATCCTGCCCGTCGGTGAGCAGGACGATTGCCTTGCGGCCCTGGCGGCCGGGGAAAAGTTCGCGAGCGGCGAGATAGACCGCCTCGTAGATGTTCGATCCGCCCGTGTCGCCGAGCAGGGCGCGGACATCAATGCGGGCGACGGCGCGGAGGACGCGCTCGCGAACGTCTGTAAATGGGAGCCGCAGATAGGTGTGCGCGGAAAAGTCCACAACGGCCGCTTCGTCGAGCGGAGCGAGCGCGCCAACCAGAGCGTCTGCGGCGCGCTTCATCTCCTGCGAATCGCGAAGCACGCTCGGACTTGCGTCGATCACGAGAGCGACACTGGCGGGCTGCGTGGAAGCGTCGAAATAAGCTACTGGGCGCTCAATGCCATCCTCGAAGACGCGGAAATCGCTGCGTCGCAGCCCCGGCACGGCAGCGCCGTCCACTGCGGATACGATGCATGTGACGGGAACCATCTGCGTGACGACCTGGAAGACGCGCGCGCCTGGCAGAACGTTGTCCTTGTGCTCGCCGGCCGCAGCGCCCGCAGTCACGAGGCGCAGCTCTCCGGTGGCAGGGTCGCGGTGCCACGTGATTCCCTTATCGAGCTGCCGGGGGAGTTTTTCAGGTTTTCCCTGTTGCGCGTGCCGAGCGTTGGCGGAGACCGGAGAGTACAACGCAGCGAGGAGAAGGAGAAAGACGAACCATGCAGGCCAGACTGCGAGACGGCGCGCTTTGGCCGCCTTGTTTGCAAGAAGCCGGAAGGAGCGCGGCGCTCGCATCGCAAGCGTCAGTCGAGGTCGAAATCGCGCAGAGGCTTCTCGATGGGCGCGTCCTTGGCCTTTTTCAAGCCTTCGGCGAATTTGCGCGCGAGCACATCTTCTTTCGACTTCTCGGCTTCGACGGACGCGCGGAATTTGGCTTCGACCGCTTCGGCCTGCTCGCGGAGGTGGCGCGCGGTGTCGTCGAGGTCGACTGACGGCGGCGCTTTCGGCGGCGGGACGTGCGAGAGCACGGCGCCGAGCGCTCGATCCACGGTCAGCTTCGCGCGGCAGCAGGGACAGTCAAGTTCGAATGTTTCCGGGGTCTTGTTAGCCATGCACATATTTTACGCCAAATCGGGAGAGGTGGAATGCCCAGGCGAAGAAATGGCTTTCACCGCGCCCTTCGGCTGCTCACGTGGTCAGGGGATAGAGACGCCGGGAATGCGCAGAGCCGCGCGGGAAAAAAGAAGAAGGGCATCCCGCGTGCTGCGGGACGCCCTGACAAGGAGGAATAAACGGCGGATTACGCCGGGGCCGGTTTTTCGCCCTTTGCAAGGCCCGGTGCAGGATGCGGCTCGGGACGCAGGTTGAGCTGGGGCTCCCGGGTCGGTACCGGCGGCGCAGCCGGAGGAGGCGGCAGCTTTTCGGGCAGCGGCTTGCCTTCCCTGAGGAGGTTCAACTCCATTGCGTCGAGGACCTCACGATCGAGCAGCGCCTGGGCGATGCGTTCGAGCGAATCCCGATGAGTTTCGAGAATCTCGCGGGCGCGACTGTACGCGGTGTTTACGATGCTCCGCACTTCGGCATCGATCTTGATGGCCGTGTCTTCGGAATAGTCGCGGTGCTGTGCGATCTCGCGACCAAGGAATATCTGCTCTTCCTTTTTGCCGAAGGTGAGCGGGCCGAGTGTGCTCATGCCCCATTCGCAAACCATCTGCCGCGCGATTTCCGTGGCGCGCTCGATGTCGTTGCCGGCGCCGGTGGTGATATGGTCGAGGAAAATTTCCTCCGCGGCGCGGCCGCCCATGAGGACGGCAAGCTGCGCTTCCAGGAATTCCTTGGTGTAGGTGTGCTTGTCGTCGATGGGCAGTTGCATGGTGATGCCCAGGGCCATGCCGCGCGGAATGATCGTCACTTTGTGCAGCGGATCGGCGCCCGGCGTCTCGGCGGCCACGAGCGCGTGGCCTGCCTCGTGGTACGCGGTGTTTTTCTTTTCTTCGTCGGACAAGATCATGGACTTGCGTTCAACGCCCATCAGGACCTTGTCCTTGGACATTTCGAAATCCGCCATCATCACGAGTTTGCGGTTCTGGCGGGCCGCCCAAAGCGCTGCCTCGTTCACGAGGTTCGCCAGATCGGCACCGGAAAAGCCCGGCGTGCCGCGCGCGATAACGGAAAGTTCCACATCGTCGGCGAGAGGAATCTTGCGCGTATGCACGCGGAGAATTTCCTCGCGGCCCTTGACGTCCGGCCGCGGCACCACGACGCGGCGGTCAAAACGGCCCGGCCGCAAGAGCGCCGGGTCGAGCACGTCGGGGCGGTTCGTCGCGGCAATCAGGATGACGCCTTCGTTGGACTCGAAACCGTCCATTTCCACGAGCAACGCGTTCAAGGTTTGCTCGCGCTCGTCGTGGCCGCCGCCCAGGCCGGCGCCGCGGTGGCGCCCGACGGCGTCGATTTCGTCGATGAAGATAATGCAGGGAGCATTCTTCTTGCCCTGCTCGAAAAGATCTCGGACGCGGCTCGCGCCCACGCCCACGAACATTTCCACGAAGTCCGACCCCGAGATCGAGAAGAACGGGACATTCGCTTCGCCCGCAATCGCGCGCGCCAGCAGCGTCTTGCCTGTGCCCGGAGGCCCGACGAGCAGCACGCCTTTGGGGATGCGTCCGCCGAGCTTCTGAAACTTCTGTGGGTCCTTCAAGAAATCGACGATTTCGTACAGTTCTTCCTTGGCCTCATCGGTTCCGGCCACGTCCTTAAACGTGGCTTTCTTCTGCTGCGCAGTCAGCAGCCGCGCGCGGGACTTGCCGAAGCTGAGCGCTTTGTTCCCGCCGGCCTGCATCTGCCGCATCATGAAGATCCAGATCGCGATGATTACGATGAAGGGCGACAGTTGCAGAAGGAAGGTGAGCCAATTGGCGTCCTTTACTTCCTTGTAGTCGTAGAGTACGCCCTTGTCCTGCAGGGTTTTGGTGACTTCCGGAATGACGGTATTGGCGATCGTGACGCCCTTGAACTTGGTGCCGTCGCGATACTCACCACGGAGTTCAGCGCTGTTCGGAGAGAGGTAGACGGTGACGTCCTTGACGGCGCCGCTGTCGACCTTGCTGAGGAAGTCGCTGTAGTTCGGCTCGACCTCGTGTGTGGAAGGCCCGCCCTTCGAGGCCATCTGCCACAAGACGACCGCCAGCGCGATCATCAAGACCCAGAACAAAACTGTTCGTACCGTTGAGTTCACCGTGTTACCTCACCCTGTGGATGCCTTGCCGCGAACACCTGCGCGTCGTGCCCGGCCATTCCGTCGCGCGCTACCTACCGCTACATACGGCAAATTCCGGCCGAGCCCGCCCTTGCCACTCAGTCCATAACCTACCCATTCTTTAGATGCGGCAGAGAAGCCAGTGTATTCAGCCCTCACATTCACTTTGCGCGCCGCCGGCTTGTCGAATAGAACCGCCAGACGCAGCGAGCGCGGGCGCCCTTCTTCCAGCCGCTTCAGCAAAAAATCCTGGGTGACCCCGGTATTGAGCACGGCGTCCACCACCAAAACGTCGCGGCCGTGGAGCCCGGGCGCCGCGCTGAAAAAAATCTCCCGGCGATCGTACCCGCCCTGGCGAACGTCGCGCATTTCCGAACGGACAAAATGGCATCGAACCGGGCTCGAGATCTCGCGAACCAAGTCTGCAGCGAACAAAAACGAGTTCTCGAGTATGACCACCACATCGAGCGTCCGCCCCGCATAATCTCGCGAGATGACACGTCCCAACTGCCCCACGCGCTTTGCCAGCTGCTGTCGAGTAAAGGCGACCTTCATCGCTCTCCTAGCGGTTCTTCCTCGATCAGCACGCCGGCCCGTGTGCCCTCCCGGGCACAAAACTCGTCGGCGGGAGGCATCTGGCGCGCCCAGGCCACTCGTCCACGACTTTCCAGTACCGGCCAGGAGGCCCGGTCGCCGCTCAGAATACGTCGCACCCGGAACATTTCCTTCAACTTCCGGATACGACGACGACCGCAGGGCCGATAGGCGTCACCTGGCCGCCAACTCCGCAGGATCAAAGGGGCACGGAGCAAACCGGCATCGAGGGCTGCACACTCCCTCTTAGTTTCGCGCTCCGCAATAGACCAGTCAACCACTTTCAGGCAGAAGAGGGTGCCTAGTTCGGGAACCGGAATCGTCACTGCACCGTGATCGGGCAGGATGACACCATACTCATATGCCCCTGCTCGCGCACTGGCCTCCCGCAAACGTTGGGGCGCTTTCACGGGGCGCCCGCGGGAGAAGACCAAGTCGTCGAAACTCCGTTCGACGAGAATGCCACCGGGTAACTCGACACGTCGGCCGCTCGTAGACCGGGAGGCGAGCTGGATCACTTGCTCGACGTGGCGAGCCGTCAGCCCGCGCCGATCTCCGCGAACCTCTTGGTAGAGACGGCGAATCAAGCGTTCCGTTAGCGCGCGCAACGCTGCCGGCTCGGGGCCCGCGAGAGTTTCGCCATCCGGCCGCGCGGGGGAAGTTAGAAACAAGGGCGCGAGCAGGTCTGCAACTCGAATCCGGAGATTTCTCCCGTCTGCGTGAACCACCGCGCGAAACCGGTCTTCCACGAGCGCCCACCAGAATGATTCGTCTTCGCGCGCAAGGCGGGCCAGCACGGACAAGTGGCTCACAACCCGCGAAGAGAAATCGCGCTCGAGCAAGGGCAGCAGCCGCTGGCGAATCCGCGCGCGCAGGCGGCGCAGATCGAGATTCGTCACATCTTCGCGCCAGTCTTGGCTCAGGCCGCGCAAGTAATGGCGGAGCTCTTCCCGGCGCTCCCGGAGCAGGGGACGCACGACGGCCCCTGCGATGGGATAGATGCCCGCAAGACCGGCCGCGCCGGTCCCGCGAATCATGTGCGCGAGCACGGTCTCGGCCTGGTCGTCGGCCGTGTGAGCGACGACGACGCGTGTGGCCCGGCCCTCCGCAACGAGGCGCTCGAAAAACGCATAGCGCAGGCGCCGCGCGGCGTCCTCCAGATTCCATTTGTGGCGCGCGGATGCTGCCGAGACATCCTCGCGGTCGAGAATGAATTCGAGCCCCCGCGCGCGCGCCAAATCCGCGACGAACCGGGCGTCTTCCTCCGATTCCGCGCCGCGCAGGCCGTGGTCAAAATGAACTGCGAGTAGCGTAATCCCGAGAGTCTCGCGCAGGACTTCGAGCAGTCGCAGCAGCGCCACCGAGTCGGCTCCTCCCGAGACAGCCACGGCGGCGCGATCGCCGGGCGCAAGCATCCGCATCTCACGGATGCATGCAAGCACGCGTTGTTCGAGCGATGTCACGGGCGGCAGTGTGAGCGCTGGCAGGCTGCGCTGAGGCCATGTTAGCAGCCGCGTAAAGCAGAATCGAGCACCGCGCGAACGGCGGAAAAGGCTCAGCCCTCGAGGCGCAGGGGGGCGGTCGAAGTCACAACGAAGGCGCACGACCGGAATCTACGGGGACTCCTGGAATCCTGCTAGAAAAGTCCATTGGCCTGCTGTGCGAACAGACCACGGTTATACGAGATGCGCCGGTCGAGGGCAACCGCGGCAAAATAAGAGCAGCTCTGGCGCTCCCGCTCCGCCCAGCGGGCTACGCGCGGACTGAGCACGCCGGATATACGCCCGAGGAAGAGCAGCAAGCCATAATACACGCGTACGGCGCGAAGCTCCGTTTGGTCTGCATTGTAGTCCGGGCAAAGATGGACAAGCTGCAGGAATCGCTCGAAGTCGCTGGCGGCAACGCTACGGCGCCCCATGCCCGTCAGTTCGCGGACGCGTTCCGACAGCTCGATCCTTCCGCTGGTCGCCAGAACCGAACGGCAGTAGGAGACCAGAAATTGGAGGAGCACCGTCAGCGACAGAACGCAGATGAGGGCTGCTATCATCGGACCGTCACCACCAGTCCAGCCGTCGTCAGCCGCGCCTCCTCTGGAACCTTTAGAAATGTGTACGTCCACGCGAGTGGCAACAAAGTGCCGAACAGAGGGGGCAGCCACTGCAAGAGGGTCGGCTGCAAATCTGGGAACAGATTCCGAAGAGCGTAGATGCCGGCGGTTCCGCTGAAATATACACCGAGCGCAAGAACGAGCTGAATCAGCCGCGTGCGCGTCTCCCTTAATTTCAATATGGCGCCCCAAAGCATGTATGTGAGCACCACGCCTAC
>DATLWP010000146.1:0-11333 GCA_035576265.1 Candidatus Polarisedimenticolia bacterium | reverse complement strand
AGGGAAGGTTTCCGCGTGTCGAGTGGACGAAGATCGTGGATCACATCGACCACGCGGCGAGAATCGCGGGCGTCGAGCACGTCGGCCTCGGATCCGACTTCGACGGTGCCTGCATGCCTTACGGAATGGAAGATGTGTCGGCTCTGCCGCAAATCACAGAGGCTCTGCTGGGACGAGGCTATTCTGAGGTTGACATCCAGAAAATTCTCGGTGGCAACACGCTCCGGTTTCTTGAAGATGTGGTGTCTGCTGCCGAACAAGTGAGAGGGACGACCGTATGAATCGTTACACGAGGTGGCTTCTTTTTGGGGTTCTGGCTGTTTTTGCATCCGCGGCTATCGCGGGGCAAGCGCAATCGGCAACGCCGCCTTCCGCGCAGGAGGGCGCAGCTTCCACGCATCCAAGGACGACACAAATGACTACCGATCCTGCTTTGCTGCATCCGGCCACGCTCAACGCCAAGGCCCCGGATGTTTTCGACGTCAAGTTCGAGACCACAAAAGGCGATTTTGTGGTGCAGGTGACTCGCGCGTGGGCTCCGCTCGGCGCGGACCGGTTCTACAATCTCGTCGAGCACGGTTTCTTCACGGAGGCGGCTTTTTTCCGCATCGTCCCGGGATTCATCGTGCAGTTCGGACTGAGCGCGGATCCCGCCGTCAACCGGGTTTGGCGGTCGGCCAACATCAAGGATGATCCCGTTAAGCAAAGCAATCGGCCCGGCACGATCACCTTTGCCACCGCTGGTCCGAACACACGCACGACGCAGCTTTTCATCAACTATGGAAACAACGCGCCTCTCGATGGGCAGGGCTTTGCTCCCTTCGGGAAGGTGACTTCGGGCATGAACGTGGTGGAGAAGCTGTACGGCGGCTACGGTGAACGCCCCAATCAAGGTTCCATTACGATGGAAGGGAAGGCGTATCTCGACAAGAATTTCCCAAAGCTCGACCACATCAAGTCGGCGACAGTGATTTCGCCTGCGACCGCCCCCAAATGAGACCCATGTTTAGCTCGTAACATCTGGGCCCATGAGTTCTGGTTCCTGTAGAGGCCGCACCCGGCCCCTCGCACGTCGTAGGTGCCGGACGGCCCGAGGCTTCTTGGCGCTGGGACAGTGCGCATGAGCGATCTTCAGGTCAGTGAGCTCGACAGCCCGTCTGTAGGCGCGGCGGCGTCCGGCAAGACGGCCGTGAGCGCCACGGCGATTGTGGCGAGCCTGGCCCTGGCGAAGCTGCTCCTGCAATTCGCTGGCATGCGCCATTACGGTTTCTTCCGCGACGAACTGTACTACATGGCCTGCGGCGAGCATCTAGCCTGGGGCTATGTGGATCAACCGCCCCTCGTTGGGTTCCTTGCGTGGTTCGCGCGGCATGTTTTCGGAAGCTCGCTGATCTCGATTCGGCTTATGCCGGCGCTCGCTGGCGCGGCGGTCGTTTTCTTGACCGGCACTCTGGCCCGCGAGCTCGGCGGAAACCGCTTCGCCCAATTTCTCGCCGGTGCGGCGGTTCTGTTTGCTCCCTCCTTTCTTGCGTTCGACAGTTTCTTCTCAATGAACGCCTTCGAGCCTCTTTTTTGGCTCGTCTGCGCCTTGATTGCGGTGCGCATCGTGCGGGGGGCAACGCCGCGGCTCTGGCTCGCGTTCGGCGCCGTCGCCGGGCTGGGCCTCGAAAACAAGCACACCATGCTCGTTTTCGGTTTCGCGCTCGTTGCCGGACTCTTGCTTGCGGGTGAAGAGCGCTTGTTCCGGTCTAAGTGGATTTGGATCGGCGGTCTGCTTGCGTTCGGGTTGTTCTTGCCGAACCTTGTGTGGGAAGCGCGGCATGGCTGGCCGCAGATCCAGGTAGTCCGCAACGCGCAGCTTTACAAGAACGTACCCATCTCCCATTTGCGTTTTCTGGGCGAGCAGGTTGCGCTCCTCGACCCACTCGCGTTGCCGGTCTGGGTTGCGGGTCTGGCGTGGTATTTCTTTGCGCGGCAGGGGAGGCGTTTCCGCTTCCTGGGTTGGGCGTATGTGATCGTGCTCGGCACGTTCATGCTCCTCCACGGCAAGACCTATTATCCGCTGCCCGTTTATCCACTGCTGATGGCCGCCGGAGGGGTGGCGTGGGAGGAACTCGCTCAAGCGCGTACCTTGGTAGCAGTCCGGATTCCACTAGCGACCATCGTGATTCTGGGAGGGCTGATGGGTGTTCCCTTCGGTGTGCCGGTGCTTCCCATCCATCGGTTTCTGAACTACTCGCAGCTGCTGCCGTACTCGAGCCTGGTCAAGACGGAGCGTGATGCCGTCTCGGTGCGGCTGCCGCAGCTTTATGCGGACATGTTCGGATGGGACAACATGGCCCGGACGGTCGCCGGCGTATATCACGGCCTTCCGGTCGCAGACCGGGCGGACTGCGCGATTCTTGCGGGAAACTACGGCGAAGCGGGCGCCATTGACTACTACGGCCCGGCGCTCGGCCTGCCCAAAGCCATCAGCGGCCACAACAGCTACTTCTACTGGGGACCTCGGGGATATTCCGGCGCGTGCGTGATCATCTTCGGTGAGCGATCGAACGAATTCATCACCTATTTTGGAGACGTCCAGCGCGCGGCGACTGTGAAAAGCCCGCTCGCCATGCCCAACGAACGCCTCGTTCCGGTCTACGTCTGTCGCAAGCCGCGCGAGCCTCTCTCCGCTCTCTGGCCCCGCTTCAAGATGATTATCTGACGAACCGAAGAAGATCGCGGCTTACCCGAAGCACGTGAGTCGCGCGCTCTAGATTCTCTCTCGCGATGTCTAAACCAGCGGGGCGCGCCTTGGGAACATCACATCTCGCTCGAGCCGGGCCGCATCGAGTCCGGTTTCAACCAGCCGCAGACTGATTTCCGTGCCGAAGTTCCGTGCGATACACAACAAGACGCATTCGCTGGTCAGAATGGGGAGAGAACGGCCATCGAGGGTGTCGCGAAAAGGAGCGAGCTGCTCGGCCTGCTGCAATACGGACACCAGTGCGGCCGACGGCTGGAGCGGCTCGTCTGGCGCTTCCTTTTTGCGTTTGCGCAGCCGGCGCCAGCCCGGACGGTCGTCTTCACGCCGCTCGCTGTCGTACCACTCAATCCAGGAGTTCCATCTTTGTGGGCTGATGCGGCAGATTTTGCGCAGAAATTCCTCGATTCGTTCGCGGTCTTGCTCTTCCCAATACCGAGAGAGGCGGTCCCATTCGCACATGTACATGCCCGCCAGCAAATCGGCCACTTCCATCGTGCGGGAGGCACGGCTGTTGGCCAGCATGGCCGCGAAGGTTTTCGCCCGCATGAGATCCAGCGTAAGCCGGTGCGAGGACGTAAAGGAAGGGGTTCCGCTGGCCGTCGTTTGCGTGGAGCGAATGCGAGAACCTGCAGTATGTTTGCGCCCAAAGAGTCGCATCAGTCGAGATGACGTACCATATCAGTTTAACAGGGGCGGAAGTATCGCAGTTGTGCGCGTGACGTAAGCGTAGCGGGTACACGGTGCACGCGGGCAAAAAGAAAGGCGCCGTGCCTTTCAGCAGGGCGCCTCTTTTCCGTCCGCGCCGTTTAGGCGCGCGGATTTCGTGCGTAGTGCGACCTAGATGTCGTAATAGAGATGAAATTCAAACGGGTGCGGTCGCATCCGCATGGGATTCACCTCTCGCGACATCTTGTAGTCGATCCACAGGTCGATAAACTCCTCGGTGAACACATCGCCCTTCGTCAAAAAAGAGTGGTCCTTCTTGAGCGCCTTGAGCGATTCCTCGAGCGAGCCCGGCACGGAGGGAACCTTCGAGAGCTCTTCCGCGGAGAGTTCGAAGATGTCCTTATCGAGCGGACCTCCCGGATCGATCTTGTTTTCAATTCCGTCGAGACCGGCCATCAACATCGCCGCGTAAGCCAGGTAGGGATTGCAGGACGGGTCGGGTGGCCGGAACTCGAGGCGCTTCGCCTTGGGGCTCGCCGAATACATCGGGATACGGACAGCCGCCGAACGGTTCCGCCTTGAATACGCCAGGTTCACGGGCGCTTCGAATCCGGGGACGAGCCGCTTGTAGGAGTTGGTCGAGGGCGCGGCGAACGCCACCACTGCCGGCGCGTGCTTCAGTAGGCCGCCGATATACCACAGAGCTGTTTGGCTCAGCCCGGCGTAGCCGTCGCCTGCAAATAGCGGCTTGCCCTTGCTCCAAAGTGACTGGTGAGTGTGCATGCCGGAACCATTGTCAGCAAAGATCGGCTTGGGCATGAAGGTGACCGTCTTGCCGTATTGATAGGCCACATTGCGGATCACGTACTTGTATTTCATCATGTTGTCCGCGGCCTTGATCAGCGTATCGAATTTGAAATCGATCTCACATTGGCCGGCCGTGGCCACCTCGTGGTGGTGGCATTCCACATTGATCCCCACTTCCTGCAGCTTCAGCACCATGTCCGTGCGCAGATCCTGATAATGATCCGTCGGGGGAACGGGGAAGTAGCCCTCCTTGTAGCGCGGGCGGTAGCCGAGGTTGTGTTCGGCGCGGCCGGAATTCCAACGCCCCTCATCGGAGTCGACGTAGTAAAAGCTGTGGTTTTCGCGCGAGTCGAAGCGCGCGCTATCAAAGATGAAGAATTCCGCCTCCGCGCCGAAAAACGCCTGATCGGCAACCCCGCTCTTGTGCAGATACTCTTCTGCGCGGTGCGCCAAGTTCCGCACGTCCCGATTGTAGGGTTTCCGCGAAATCGGATCCTGCGCGTCGCAGATCATCACGAGGGTTGGGGTGTCGCGAAACGGGTCCATGAACGCAGTGTTCGGATCGGGGATCAGCAGCATATCGGATTCGTGGATTTGCGCCCAGCCGCGAATCGAGCTTGCGTCCATTCCGAACCCATCTTGAAAGGACTCCGCCGTCAGCTCTTGGATCGGATAGCTCACGTGTTGCCAGATGCCGGGTACGTCGATGAAGCGCAGATCCAAAATTTTCGCATTATGTTTCGCGGCATATTCAAGAACGCTCTTCGGGTCCATCGTTCCTCCCCGCAGTCGGCTGCGGCCAATAAAGTTAAGCGCGGAGATTACCCCAGGGGGTTCCGCGCGTCAAGGATTCTGCACGCTTTCCGCCGCTAGTTGCGATGCAAATTTTGGATGAGTTCGATTCGTCTTTCTGACTTCGGTTTTGCGGCGTCCCTTCTTTCTATTTGACGGTCGAGAGATGCCCACGATACCGTATTAGCCGGGGGTACACCGCAGCAGCGTCCGCCCACAATCTACCTGTGTCAACAGGAAATGACCCTATGCTGAAGGAGATTCATGTCTACCGAACTGCGTAATTTCTTGGCACTCTCGTACGACCAACTGGAAGAGTTGAATTTGGAGGTGAAGGAGCAGCGTAAGAAACGCATGGCCGCCGACAAGATGCGGGAGGAGCGGCTGAAGTACCTCACGGATGAAAGGCGCATCAAGGCCGTGACGGTGCTTTTCAGCGACCTCGAAGGCCGGTTGCACATGCTCGACTATGATAAGAAGTTTCTCGTCAAGAGCTGGGACAATCTGACGTTCGACGGCTCGTCGATCCGGGGTTTCACCGCGCAGCGGGAAAGCGATCTGCGGCTGACCATGGACTGGGGAGCGTTCTATTGGGCGCCCGCGGATGTTTTCGGCTACGGGAAGGTGCTGATTTTTGGCGACGTGATCGACAAGGACGGCACACCCTACAGCGCCGATATTCGCGGCATTCTGAAAGGCTACGCTGAGGGACTCTACAAGAAAGAGGGCTACACCCTCAACGCCGCCAATGAAATCGAAGGATTCCTCTTCAAAGGAACCGATGCCGAGCGTCGCTATCACGAGACCGGCAAATTCGAGTACGTCAATACCGGCGGCTATTTCCACTCCTTGCCGGGCGACCCGCTGCGAACATTCATCGACACCGTGGCCGAAGTGCAGCGCTCGATGGGTTTCCAGAACGAAAAAGATCACCCGGAGGTGGCTCCCTCGCAGTTCGAAATCAACTACAGCTACGGCGAAGTGGTTGCGGCGGCGGACCAGATCCAGCTCTACAAACTGATCTGCCGCCAGGTGGCGACCAATATGGGCCTCACGGCTTCGTTCCTGCCGAAACCCGTCGTGGGCGTCAACGGCAGCGGAATGCACACCAACGTATCGATCAGCAAGGGGGGCACGAATCTTTTCTGGGATCCAAAAGGCGAGGAAAAGCTCGCCAAGCTCGGGTGGGCATTCGTCGATCGCATCCTTACGCACGGCAACGACGTCTGCCTCGCGCTGAACCCGAGCGTGAACGCTTATCGGCGCCTCGACCCGCACTTTGAAGCGCCCAATCAGCTCAAGGCTTCGGCGGTGGATCGCGGCTCGATGATCCGCATCCCGATCGGCAACGAGAGGAGCATGCGCGTGGAGGTTCGTTCTGTGTCTCCGGACGCCAATCCCTATCTCGTGCTCTACTCCATCTTCAAAACCGGCATCGAGGGCGACACGGCGAAGATTGAGAATCTCCGGCAGGCGGAGCGGTATTTGCCCGACAATATTTACACGGCACTCGATAATTTCCGCAAGGCGGAGTGGACGACCAAGCTTCTCGGCGACGACGTCAAGGGCCGCTACGCGGATCTGAAGCAGGCCTCGGCCGACCGCTGCGCCCGGCTGCTGGGCACGGTCGTAAAAGCGGCCGAAGTGCAGTACCACCACGAAGTGTACAACCAGTATCTGTGGAACGAGTTCTAAAGCCTGTTCCACCGATCCGAAGAACGCCCTGGCAGCCAAGGCTGCCGGGGCGTTTCCATTTCTGCACGTCCGGCGCCCACTTTATGACTTTCAGAGCGACCGCACGGGCAACTTCACGACGTCGTCGATCTGCATCACTTCTTCGCTCACGAATCCCTCCGCATACTTGACGCCGATCATGCGGCCGTAGTGGCGCACCTGGAGGCCCATTCGTTCTTCGAGTTCGTCTAGCGGCAGGGCGACCTTGGATCGCGGTTCGGTTTTCGGCGGACGGAACTGAGATGGGTAGGCGAGAATCGCCTGCCGCCGTCGGTCGTACTGCTTCGTGATATCGACCGCGAACGTGGGCCGCACATCGGCATACGCGGCAGCGTAAACGATCTTGAAAGGTCGGAAGGGCTCTCCCCCGAGCGGATAGTTCTTCAGTCCTGCCACGAAGCAGGCCTCGTAGCCGAGCGTCGCGGCCGTGTAGTGATCGGGGTGGCGGCCCTCCCAGTAGGGAAGGATCACGGTATGCGGCTCGAATTCGCGGATCACTTCTGCGACTGCGGCTTTGTAATCATCGGTCACCTGCAGGTGCGCGTCCGGTAGGCCCAGATTGCGCCGTACCTTCACGCGAAGAATTTGCGCCGCGCGAGCCGCTTCTTTGAGGCGGATTTCGGGATGACCCCGAGTGCCCGTCTCGCCGCGGGTGAGATCGAGAATGCCGGTGCGGTAGCCCTTCTGTGCCATTTTGAGCATGGTTCCACCGCAAGTGAGTTCCACATCGTCCGGATGCGGCGCGATCGCCAGCAGAGCGAGTTTCATTGTGCCTCCGTGTCTGATGCCGGCAATTTTACACGATCGAGGATTCATGCCGGACGCCACTCGCAAAGATTCTGGCGCCTCGCAGTCGGCGTTGTGGCGCAGGCCAGAGACGGAGGTGATGCGGGTCACAGCACGCCTGGAGTTGCGGTGCTAGCGTGAGCTGGGAAGGGAAGGCGGAAAGTTCTGTACGTCGCAAAGAAATTCCGCTGGGCACGGTGGCGCAGCACGAAACTCATGTCCCATGAAGACGTAAACCGTCGTGAGGGCATCGCTCCTGCCTTGTTCGACGCAAGCCGCGCCGCACAAGACCTTAACGAAACATTCCACCATCGCCAACGAAAAGTTCGACAAACCGCCAGATTTGAGATCGAGGCGGAGTAAGGAGAGGAAGATGCCACTCCGAGCACAAGCTCAATGGTTCGCGATTTTCATCCTGCTGGGCGTATTCGGTTGCAGCAAACCGGCGTCGGCGCCGGAGTCCCAAGCCCCTTCCGACGAAACCAGTTCCGTGGCTCCTGCTGAGCCGGAGGCGCCGCCGCCCGCGGCTCCTCGCGCACGTACGTCCACCGAACGGCCTAGAACGCCTTCACGCAGGCCGGCCAAGAGTGCCGCGGAACAGGCACCGGCACCGAAGCCGGTCGTCGTCGAAGCCGGAACGGTGATAACTGTGACGATCGACCAGACCATCAGCTCGAAGACCAGCAATGTAGGAGATCAATTCGACGCGTCGGTTGCGGCTCCGGTGGTCGTGGAGGAGAGGGAAGTGATACCGATCGGCGCCAGAGCTTCTGGAACAGTGACGCAATCGCAATCCGCAGGCAAGGTGAAGGGCAACGCCGTCCTCGGAGTGGCGCTCGATTCCATTACGGTCAAGGGGCGGACCTATCGCATCCAGACCGCTATCGTCGAAGAGGCCGGAAAGGGGCGCGGTAAGCGAACGGCTGTGGGTGCAGGAGGAGGAGCGGTTGCGGGAGCAATCATCGGTGCGATTGCAGGCGGAGGAAAGGGTGCAGCCATTGGCGCCGCAGCAGGTGCCGGTGCGGGCACAGCCGGCGCCGCGTTGACGGGGGCGCGGGATATCACTCTCGCAGCCGAAACAAAACTGAATTTCAAGCTGACGGCGCCGCTAGAGATTCAAGCAAGGTGATCTGTCCGTTCGGCCACAGCGTGACTCTGCCGAAAGTCGTGACGTCGTGGCCAGGGATAGGCAAGCAAGCGAGAGGAGGTAAGGCGTGGGTAGGGGTAGCCAGGATGCTCAGGCGTACATTTCCGCAAAAGATCGTGAACTAGAAGAGCTGTTGCGCAACGCGGCCACATTTTTTCGAGGGAGAGCACTCTCTCATCGGGCAACTAACAAGGAACTGGCACAACCTTCAGAGCGAGAGCGCGAGGAGCGCGGAGGTGCTGCGAACGAGTGAGAAGACTTCATTTTCGCGTGCAACGAGGGCCCTGGCTGAAGAACCGGTCGCGCGGGAACCCGTACCATCCATCAGGTGACACCGCACTGGATTTTCCCTAAACCTCTGCTAGTGCTAATGTGTCGGTCTGCGTTGCGGAGGAAAGACACATGGCACGGGAACCGCTTCAAGGGCAGGTAGCGCTAGTGACGGGCGCCGCCAAGCGCATTGGGCGTAGCATCGCGCTTCGGCTGGCGCAGGAAGGCGCTGCGGTTGTGGTCAATTACGCCACATCGAAGGCCGAAGCCGAATCGCTGGTGCGCGAAATCGAGGGCGCTCATCGCAAGAGGAAACGGCGAGGGCACCTGTCAGGATCGAACGCGCGGGCGGCGCGAGCGATGGCCATTCAGGCGGACGTTTCGCGTCGGGCGGAAGTAAGGAAGATGTTTGCAGCCGTCGAGCGGGAATTCGGGCGGCTGGACATCTTGGTGAACAACAGCGGGATCTTCTTTCGTGTGAAATTCGAAGATCTGACCGATGAGCACTGGGACCGCATCATGGATGCGAATCTGAAGTCGCAGTTCCTGTGCGCGCAGGCCGCCGCGCCGATCATGAAGCGGCAGGGCCGCGGACGAATCATCAACATTTCGTCGCTTGGAGGCCTGCTGGCGTGGCCCTCGTACACGCATTACTGCGTCTCGAAGGCGGGAGTGATCATGCTGACGCGTTGCCTGGCTCGAGCGCTCGCACCGGAGATTCTTGTCAACAGCGTCGCGCCGGGGACGATTCACTTTCCGGACCAGCCCGCCACCGAGTCTGTAGATGAGGTCAAGGTCACGGAATACATCCAGAGGGTGCCCCTCCATCGCGCGGGGACGGGCGAAGACATCGCCGGTGCCGTGGCGTATCTCGCGACCGCCGAGTTCGTCACCGGGCAGGTGATTGCCGTTGACGGCGGGCGCACGCTCGTGTGATGCGAGGAGCTGTCATTGGCGATGCTGCTTGCAAAGAGCCGGAATCGAAGAGCCACTCAGCTTCTGCTGAGCGTTGCGGCGGCGGCCTGCGTCGCCTTCCACGGGTTTCCTGGGCACGCGCAAGCACAATCCCAGCGGCAGCCTGCGAAGGTGCCCCCACCGGAGCATCAGCTCCAGCCGCTGATTCGTTCGGTGGAAGGGCCGAACCTGTTCCGCGCGTATTGCGCTTCCTGCCACGGCGTGGATGCAAAGGGGAACGGGCCTGCTGCGCCGGAGTTGAAAGCCAAGGTGCCCGATCTAACTTTGTTGACGAAGAAGAATGGAGGACGGTTTCCGGACGCGCGCGTGCGCAAAATCATCATGGGCGACGAAATCTTGGCGGTGCACGGCTCTCGCGAGATGCCGGTATGGGGGCCGATCTTCCACCAGATCGAGTGGGACGTGGACCGCGGAAACGTGCGGCTGGCGAACCTGGTTACATACTTGCGGTCGATCCAGTCAGCGAAGTAGAAGGCAAGAAAACCCTCAAATCTGAGACCTGGACTGTATCCGCTGAATGGGAGAGCTAATACGCAGCGAGTTTTTCTGCGGCTGCGACAATCATGCTGGTGTCGACCTGCCAGGCCTTGTCAAGCGGGGGGCTGAAGGGAATCGCCGGAACGTCAGGGCCAGTGAGCCGCATGATCGGGCCGTCGAGGTCTTCGAAGGCTTCCTCGCTGACGATGGCCGCGACCTCGGCGCCGAAGCCCATGGTGCGCTTGTCCTCGTGGACGATCAGGGCCTTATTCGTCTTCCGCACGGAATCGAGAATCGTCTCCTTGTCGATGGGGGCGAGCGTGCGGATTTCGACGACTTCGGCTTCGACGTTTCGCTGCGCCATTTGTTCAGCTGCGTCGAGGGATGGCTGCGTGAGCGCGCCGTAGGTGAAGATGGTCAGGTCGCGCCCCTCGCGCCGCACGGCCGCCGGACCGATGGGCACGGTGTAATCTCCCTCCGGGACTTCGCCCTTGGCCGTGCGGTAGAGCCGCTTGTGCTCAAAAAAAAGTACCGGGTCGGGATCGCGGATGGCCGCGAGCAACAGCCCCTTTGCGTCGTAGGCCGTCGAGGGCATCACAATCTTCAAACCCGGCTCATGCACGAACCACGTCGCGTTTTCCTGTGAGTGATACAGCCCGCTGCCACCACCGCCGCCGCAGCACACGCGGATCGTGATGGGGCAGGTGAAGCCGCCGGCGCTGCGGTACCGCAGCTTCGAGGCCTGTTGGACGATCTGCTCCATGGCCGGTGTAATGAAGTCGGCGAACTGGATTTCCGGCACCGGCCGCCACCCCACCATCGACGACCCGATGGCCGCTGCGATGATCGCGCCTTCGGCGAGCGGCGTGTCGAGGACGCGCTCTTCTCCATATTTTTCAAGCAGCCCGGCAGTGGCCTTGAAAACGCCGC
>DATLWP010000145.1:0-2373 GCA_035576265.1 Candidatus Polarisedimenticolia bacterium | reverse complement strand
CAAATTGACCGACGGCCGCGTGCTCCAGTCCGCCTTCAAATCGCCCAGCTCGCTCTGCATTTTCGAACTGTTCAAGATTCGCAGCGGCAAGATTCTGCAGATTGCCGTGGTGATGACGCGCGTGCCCTACAACATGCCGGCCGTGTGGCCGACGAAATAGTTCGCGCGGCTTTCCCGTTCGCCACTGCGTGCTAAAATCCGCGCCGATCGCAGGCGCGATTCGATCGAAGCGGCGGCCATACGGAACGAAATGAGAGGTTGCCAAGTGTCAGCCCGTCTAAAACTTCTATCCGCGATCGTCGTCGCGGGAATCATCCTTTCTCTCTGTGGCTACAATTCGATCAATGCGCGGGCCCAAGCCAAGCGCGCCGAGATGGCCTACGGCCAAATCGACCTCAAACGCCTGCTTGCTGCGGACGAGCATCCGGAAGAATGGCTCACCGCAGGTCGCGATGTTGGCAAGGGCCACTACTCTCCTCTCACTGATATCAACCGGAAGACGGTGGCGCGGCTCGGCTTCGCCTGGGGCTATGACACGCACACCAATCGCGGCCTCGAGGCCACGCCCATCGTGGTTGACGGCGTGATGTACACCTCCGGCTCGGGCGGAACGGCCTACGCGCTGGATGCCCGGACCGGAAGAGAACTCTGGACCTTCGATCCGAAAAACGACCTGAGTGTCACTCGCCGTTCCTGCTGCGATATCGTCAATCGCGGCGTGGCCGTCTGGAAAGGCAAGGTCTACGTCGCGTCCTTCGACGGCCGCCTCTTCGCGCTCGATGCGGCCACAGGTACAGTTCTCTGGCAGGCGGACACGATCATCGACCACAAGCGCGGCTATACGATTACCGGTGCTCCAGAAATCGCAGGCCGCGTCGTCGTGATCGGGAACGCCGGAGGAGAATACGACACGCGCGGCTACCTCAGCGCATACGACTTGGAAACCGGAAAGCTGGCCTGGCGCTTTTTTACCGTTCCCGGCGATCCTTCGAAGCCATTTGAGCAACCCGAATTGAAAATGGCCGCCAAGACCTGGGATCCCAAAAGCCGCTGGGATATGGGTGGCGGAGGAATGGTCTGGGACGCCATAAGTTACGACCCGGATCTGAATCTCGTCTACTTCGGCACAGGCAACGGCACCTTTTTTGACCAATCAAAGCGCAGCCCGGCGGGAGGCGACAATCTCTTCATCGCCTCGATCATCGCCGTCAACGCCGATACGGGACGTTTCGCGTGGTACTACCAGGAAGCGCCTGGCGATCAGTGGGATTATGATGCCGTCCAGCCGTTCATCCTCACAGACTTGAAAATTGGAGGAAAGATCCGAAAAGTCCTGATGCAGGCGTCGAAGACCGGCTTCTTCTATGTCCTCGACCGCAAGACCGGCCAACTTCTCTCCGCCGAGAACTTTGTCCCCGTCACTTGGGCCGATCGCGTGGACCTGAAGACCGGCCGCCCAGTTGAAGCCCCGGGTGCGAGAGCCTACAAGACTGGTTTTAACGGATCAAACTACATCTCTCCATCGCCGGTGGGCGGCCACAACTGGAATCCCATGGCGTACGATCCGAAGACCGGCCTTGTGTACATCCCTGTGATTGAAAACGGTCAGACCGGCCTGTTTTCGGGCAAGGGCTTTCTACGCGCCTGGGATCCGATTCGTTCCAAGGTCGTTTGGGAGGTCCCCATGGCGGGCTATTGGGATCACCCCGGCGTGCTGGCCACGGCTGGTGGTCTCGTTTTACAGGGTACGGGAACCGGTCACTTTCGCGCCTATGACGCGGAGACGGGCAAGTTGCTGAAAGACATCGATGTGGGAACTTCGATCATTGCCGCGCCCATGACGTATTCCCTGGACGGAGTGCAGTACGTCGCGGTGATGGCTGCCTTCGGGGGTGGCGGCTGGAGTTACTCCTTCCCTGAGAACGCTGCTTACCAGCGCGGGAACGAAGGCCGCATTATCGCCTTCAAGCTGGGTGGCGGCCCAACACCGATGCCACCCCTCTTGCCGCCGATCGGGCCCATTCCGCAGCCTCCCGAGCAAACAGGCACGCCGGACACGATCAAGCGCGGCGCCACGCTCTTCAACGCGAACTGTGCTTCCTGCCATGTGAATGAGGCCGGCAGCCTCGCGCCGGATTTGCGCCGCATGCGCTCTGAAATCCACGAGGGCTTCCGGGAGATCGTTCTCGGAGGAGCGATGGTAAATGGCGGCATGCCTCCGTTCGAGGGCGTTCTATCTACGGAGGATGCCGACGCTATCCACGAGTATCTGATCTCGATTGCCTGGAACGCGTACAAGCAACAGCAGGCCGCGCCGAAAAACTGAAAGCTTCCGGCGGACCCGCAAAGCGAACGGATTGCACGCCCTGTGGG
>DATLWP010000144.1:0-2024 GCA_035576265.1 Candidatus Polarisedimenticolia bacterium | reverse complement strand
AAGCGAACCACAACCTAACTTGATAGACAGTGAACATTTCTGGTGTAAAATCGCCGCCACTGTATGTCCCTGTCAGCTGGTTCTCGGCTGGGCCCCTACGAAATTCTCGCTCCGATCGGTGCGGGCGGGATGGGAGAGGTGTACCGCGCCCGTGACACGAAGTTGGGGCGCGATGTGGCGATCAAGGTTCTGCCCGACGCGTTCGCGCGAGACGCCGCTCGTATGGCCCGCTTTGGACGCGAAGCCAAACTCCTCGCCGCGCTTAACCACACCAACATTGCGACGATTCACGGCCTCGAGGATTCCGGAAGTTCGCGCGCCCTCGTGATGGAGCTAGCCGAAGGTCCCACGCTCGCCGACCGCATTCGCCAGGGCCCGCTTCCTGTTGATGAAGCCCTACAGATTGCGAGGCAGATTGCCGAGGCACTCGAGTACGCCCACGAACACGGCATCATCCATCGCGATCTGAAGCCTTCCAATATCAAAATCGCGCCCGACGACACCGTGAAGATTCTCGACTTTGGCCTCGCGAAGGCGATGGAAGCGGACCTGTCCGCGGAGGATATCGCCAATTCTCCGACGCTAAGCCGGATGGCCACGGAGGCGGGCGTGCTGCTTGGAACAGCAGCGTACATGTCGCCGGAGCAGGCCAAGGCCAAGCAGGTGGATCGCCGCGCGGACATCTGGGCGTTTGGCTGCGTGCTCTACGAAATGCTGACAGGAACACGAGCTTTCCGCGGCGATTCGGTGACGGACACGCTCGCCGGCGTAATTCGTGGGGAGATCGATTGGACGAAGCTACCTGCGGCGACACCCGTGCGGGTTCGCGTTCTGCTGCAGCGGTGCCTGCAAAAAGATCCGAAGCAGAGGCTGCGCGATATCGGCGACGCGCGCATCTCGCTCGACGAAGCCCTGTCTGGTGCGCCTGACGCTGCGCCTCCGATCGCGGCGATACCGGCGACGGCTCCTGCCGCGCAGTGGAAGCTGTGGTTGGTTGCGGGCGTCATCGGGGCGCTGGTCTCGGCGGCAGGGTTCCTGGCGTTTCTGTTGCTGCGCCAGAAGACGCCGATAGCGCAGGCCATGCGCTTTGAAATTCCAGTGCCCGAACGATTTGTCTTGGGATCTTACGCCTTGTCTCCCAACGGCCGCCAACTGGCGTTCATTGGAACCGGCACGGATGGCCAGTCCCGGGTCTGGGTGCGCTCGGTGGACGCACTGGACGTGCGACCCCTCGATGGAACAGAGGGCGCGGCCGGCTTTTTGTTCTGGTCGCCTGATAGCCGCTACATAGTTTTTCTCAGCCAGGGGAAGCTAAGAAAAATCGAAGCCGGAGGCGGACCTCCGTTGACGCTTTGCGATTCCACCTCGATGGTGGGAGGAGCGTGGAACAGCGACGATAAGGTTATTTTCGCAACAAACACCGGCCTTTTCGAGGTCTCCGCGTCCGGCGGCTCGGCGTCGCCACTCACGACCGACGGCGCCGTAACAACTCCAGCGTTCTTGCCTGACGGCCGCCATTTCATCTATGCGCATTGGTCAGCACAGGGAGCCGGACTCGGCATTTTCGTCGGCTCATTGGACACACCGCCGAGTTCGCAGCATCCCAAAAAACTCGTATCCGACCTTTCGACTGTTGCGGTCCCGCCTTCTTCGGATCCGACCGTGCGGTACCTCGTCTTTGTGCGAGGAACCAACTCTCCCGGCGCGAACGGCACCTTGATGGCGCAGGCTCTCGATACAAGGCGTCTCGAGTTGGTCGGTGAAGCGGTGCCCATTGCCGAACAAGTGTCCAATTTAAGTTTCTCGACTTCCGCGACGGGCGTTCTTGTGTACGTCAAGGGGTCGCAATCGGTCACGTCAGCCGGAGTCAGGGGCATCATCGAGGGCCAGCTGGCGTGGTTCAGCCGGGCTGGAAAGATGCTCGGGACGTTTGGGGATGTCGGATCTTACCGTACGGTGGCGCTCTCGCCCGATGGTAAGCGTGTCGCATTCGATCGTGCTGACTCGCAAAACTCGGGCACCAG